>JAYVQB010000562.1:0-3265 GCA_043757085.1 Verrucomicrobiota bacterium | reverse complement strand
GAATGGGGCGGTTCATGTCTCCATTCAGTGATGAAGCGGCACGAGATGGGTCATGCCTGGCGAGGTGGTAAAGACGCCGTGTGAGTAAAGATTCTCGTCGTCTGCATCCGTCACGGAAGCGGCGTGGAGCCATGCGTCGATCACAGCGTCGAGTTCTTCGTCGGAGAGATTCTGCAAATCGAGGTCTTCCTCGCTGAGGAACTGGTCGGTGGGAGGTATCATGGCGAATATGGCAGGCTTATAGCGGCAGCGTCACAGAGATTTCGATGTGCCGCTTCAAGAGGGAGGCCTTTACTACTCGATTCGACTTTAGGCCAAGCGGCCTCCCAATTCGAGCTGGCGAGCCGGTAGCGTGCGAGACGTTGCTCATCTGCTCGCATGAGAATGCGGCGTTCCGCATCGAGTGCCGCTGCCAGTTCATCTTCATCTCTGAGGGTAAGCAAAGTTCGCTGCGCGGCCAGCTTGCTGGCCTCAGCAGGATGCTCCGCGCAAAGACGCAGAAGGTCACGCGGACTACGTGAAAAAAGCATCTGCAGCTCCAAGGTAGTTAGCTTGCGGGCTAGCTCCCCGATGATGGGATAATCCTTCTCCCGCAGCGTCATCTTCATCAGCACCAGTTCGCGAGCGTCGGTAAAAGGTGGGTCCTGCTTCTCGCAGCGCTGCCAGAGTGCAGCCAGATCGTCGGGCGAAAGTCGCGGTGGTCGGCTGAAAAAATCTGTGCGCACCCGCAGCCCGTCCTCTTGGCGAAATTCCAGATGCGCGCTCCAACCGCCTGCAAGCCAGCGAGCATCCAGCGGCGCACCGAAACGATACCGTGCGCCTTTGGCTGCGAGCACGCTGCGAATGTGAGCGAGGGATTCTTCTTCCTCGCGCACGATCCAGTCGCCGTCCTTGCTCATCATTGCCAGCCGGTGCAGCACCACCGCTTGACCAGAGCAGACGACGGCGCGCAGAGCACCAGCGTTGAACTCACGAGTGAGGTTGAGGAAGGGAGACATGGTGGGGTTGGCGGTCGAGATGGTGACTCAACGCCCTCTTCGCCGAGCAATTGAAAGAACTCTTTGAGGCGACGCTCAAGCTGCATGGGTTGAAACCATCACGATCGATGGACTACTACAACAAAATGGCTTCACGCCTTCGCAAAGCGCTCTGCGACGGCATTCCAGTTCACCACGTTCCACCAAGCGGCGATGTAGTCGGGGCGCTTGTTTTGATATTTCAAATAGTAGGCGTGCTCCCAGACATCGAGACCGAGCAGGGGTGTGCCGGAGTTATCCATGAGGGGGTTATCTTGGTTCGGCGTGCTGGTGATGGCGAGCTTGCCGTCTTTCTTCACGAGCCAGGCCCAGCCAGAGCCGAAGCGACTGACGCCGGCTTTGGCGAAGGCTTCTTTGAAGGCATCGAAGGAACCGAAGGCAGCATTGATGGCATCGGCCAGAGCACCGGACGGAGTGCCGCCAGCATTGGGGGCCATGCTGTTCCAGAAGAAGGTGTGATTCCAGTGACCGCCGCCGTTGTTGCGCACGGGCGCGGCGATGTCAGCGGGGACTTTGCTGATGTTTTTGCAAAGGTCATCGATGCTCATGGCTTCGAGATCGGCCTTGCCTGCGAGGGCGTTGTTCAGATTGGTGACGTAAGCGTTGTGATGACGGCCATGATGAATTTCCATCGTCGTGGCATCAATGTGCGGTTCGAGCGCGGCTTTTTCGTAGGGAAGGGGAGGCAGGGTGTGGGACATAATTTTGTGGGTTGGTTTATAAGATGACTGTTAGCAAGGATACGGACGTGGGCAAGCGGGAGGTTGATTCATTCATTTGCCATACAGAAATCTATTTGCACACGGCGACATTCAACTGACGCACTTGGAGTTTGTCGAGTCCTCGAAAAATCACAGATGGACCCCATTCGACACTATCTGGGGCGAGGGTGATATTCGGGAATTTGTCAAAGAATTGCGAGATGCCGATCTCACCTTCGATGAGAGTCATAGCCGCTCCGGGACAGTGGTGGATGCCGAAGCCAAATGCAGCGTTTCGTGTGACGGGACGGTTGATGTCGAAAAGATCGGGTTCTGGGAAAGCTAACGGATCGCGGTTGGCTGCTCCGAGCAGAAAGGAAACGGCCGCGCCCTTTTCAATGTTTGTGCCATTGATCTGGGCTGGCACGAGGGCATGGCGTGACATTTGTTGCACCGGAGATTCATAGCGAAGGATTTCTTCCACGGCCTGTCGATAAAGTTCAGGCCTGTCCCGTAGCAGAGCGAGCTGTTCCGGATGTCTCAGGAGTGTAAGGATGCCGTTGCCGATCATGTTTGTGACATTCTCCATGGTAGCCGAGAGGAGAAGGAGGCAGGTCGGGATCACTTGATGCTCCATTAGCAGATGATCCTTGTCGGTGAATCGGAGCACGCGATCCACGAAGTCGTCCGTGATTTTCGGGGAGGAACGGCGATGCGCGATGATAGCGCTGAAGAAGCCGGACAAAGTTCGCATTGCGGCACTGGCAGCACTGAGACGTTCGAAAGTGTATCGACCGCTGATCGCTGAGTAAATCGGCGACATGAGACGCGAAAGATTCTCCACGCTGATGAAGTCCCTCAAGCCGAGCAAATGGTGGCTAACCGATAGAGGCAGAGGGCTGGCGAAGCGGGACATCACATCGAACTCACCGGTAGCAGGCAAATCCCGCAACGTTGATCGGACCAGTTCCTCGATCTGCGGACGCAAGGAGCGAACGTAGTTATCTTCCAGAATGCGGTTGAACGTGAGACGAACCTTGGTGTGTCTCGGTGGATCCATGAACAAGGCCCATTCCCGCACTGTGCGTGCGTAATCCAAATGCTCTGGCGGGGTCTCTTTTAGTTCCTCGTTCCATATTCCGGCTCGGGTGTCTCGTCCGAAACGCTTATCGGAGAGGCAGGCTTTCACATCGTCGTATCGGGTGAGAAAATATCGAATGTCAGAGCCGGGTGCCGCCGGTTCCCGACGATGCACAGGATCGTGTTCGCGATACCAGCGGAATTGGGAATAGGGATCGTTGCGCAGGGCCTGAGTATTCAGATCAAGCAGAGAGAGCGGCGGTGGTGCCTTGGAAAATGGGCATGAATGTTCTGCACTCATGTCGGGCGGCTCCATATTTTTTTCCAAAGGGATTGCCACCAAGAGGGGGACTCGCGGCGTTCCTGCTTGAGGCGTTGGATTCTTTCTTTTGCCAAAGCGAGCTTTCCCCGGACATCAAGCCAGCGCTGCCGCATCTGTTTGCGCTC
>JAYVQB010000561.1:0-12853 GCA_043757085.1 Verrucomicrobiota bacterium | reverse complement strand
AAAGAATCGCCCGATGGACGCTTCCCATCTGGCTCTATGTTTCCGTGACGGGCGTGGTGGTATATCTCATGTGCTATATCTGGTTTGCTTGAGGCGTTCAAAAACGTCCAAGCCAGGGCAAGGGTTTGCCTTGTGCGGCATATAGTTTTTCACGCAGATCTTTCATGACTCTGCGGGCAGCGAGTGAGTCCGCGCAGATGGCCTTGATGACCCATGCGCCCTCTGCAAGCTTGCTGCATCCTAGATAGACATCAGATGATTCCATGGCGTCGATGTCACATGCATTAATCTCGAACCCTTGCACAAAGCAGCCGATATACTGGGCGGTCTCGGAAATAAGTTGGAGCGGTTGCAGGCTGTTGTTCTCCGGCCTGAGTGAGTAATGCTCGCGTGCGACAAGCTTATCCGCAGCCCATAGGTTTAAGCCCCATTCAAGTTCAGAGAACTGGAAGGTTTCCCCGCTGGCCACGCGGCCTGGAGTCAGCCATTCATAAAATGCCAACGTCCCGCCGCGAGCGACAAAGATGTCGGTTTGTTGCCGGAAGCGCGCTCCGCCGTGGGGGATGAAGGGTTCTGGGTAAATCTCCAAACTGCCACCCTCATGAACATGGAGAGATTGATTCAGCTTTGCACTATTGCCGTTGCGCGAACGATAGACGCGAGTCGCGCTGGGGGATGCCAGCACCATGCTGGCTCCGGCCTCCACCGTTACCTTGATGTCAATTTCATCATCATCGAATATGCCAGCCGTCGGATTGACCAAGTTCACCACCAGCGCGCCTGCATCCTCGTGGGGTTTGCTCAAATGGATCGGAGCGCGGAAAGACTGCTTGCTCAAAAAGCTCGCGCCATTCTCTCCACGAGAGCAAACCAGATGCAGGTGTCCGTTCACACAAACAAATACTCACGCTTTAGCCACGCGATCAAATCTTCCTTGCCTTTGCCTGATTTGAGATCGGCAAAAAGAAAGGGGCGCTCTCCGCGCTGCTTCTTGGAATCGTGGGCCATGACCTCAAGGTCGGCGCCGACGTAGGGCGCGAGTTCGGTTTTGTTAATGAGAAGCAGATCGCTGGTTCGTATGGCAGGCCCGCCTTTGCGCGGAATTTTGTCACCTTCGGCGACATCGATGACATAGATATAGGCATCAACAAGTTCAGGTGAGAAGGTTGCCGATAGATTGTCGCCGCCGCTTTCAATGAGGATGAGTTGGAGGTCATGATGACGCTTTTCCAGTTCGATCACAGCCGACATATTCATGCTGGTGTCATCGCGGATCGCAGTATGCGGACAGCCTCCGGTTTCGACACCAATAACCCTGTCGGCGGGCAGCACATTTTGTCGCAAGAGGAATTCGGCGTCCTCTCTGGTGTAGATGTCATTCGTGATGACTCCGATGGAATATTCATCCTTTAACCACTGGCAGAGGCGAAGGACACACATGGTTTTTCCGGAGCCGACGGGGCCGCCGACACCGATGCGAATGGGACGTTTATTGCTCATGCTATAAGTTTATGAAATGAAAAGTCGTTCATGGGCGCGTGCGTGTCTCATGCTGGCGATCTCGATCAAAGGATTGAACCATCCGATGCTTCCATCCTTTTTAGATACCGCCGAATCAATCTCGGGCGCGATTGCAGTCATGGTTTTCCGCAGGATGGACTGGCAGCGTTCTTGACCGATACGGATAAGCTTCATGGATGCTGAGGTGAAGCCTGCCATGACTTGATACACATAGGCGCAGGCAGCCGCAGTCACCGGCAGTCGGCGCAATTCGAGGGCGCAGACAATGAGATGATGAGCGGGCGGTTCACTGGCGGCATATCTTTGAATCAGGGCATCTGGATCAAGTTTCAAGATCAACGAGAGACGGCGTGAACCAAGCTGACGGCTGGCTTGACGTAATTCTTCCGCGAGCTTCCAGGCATCCAGTTCTTTATCCAGTCGATGCAAATTGGCAACGTCCTCCGAGCAGGCCGCGTCATGTGATCTGGCCAGAAACGGAATCTCGAATGCGAGCAAGCCGGGCATGATTTGCTTGTGGAGAAATGTCTCCAGATCGTCCGGAGTGCTGACCAGGCCGCGCCGGGTAAGTTCTTCGAGTCCCATGGAGTGCGAGTAAGCACCCGTGGGAAACTGAGAATCATTGACCTGGAGCAACCAGGGAAGCCAATCAGGAGACATGGGGAACAACGCGCAAGGGGTTGAATAGAGCACTTACTTCAAGGAGCGTCCAGCCCTCGCGCTCGATGAGCTGACGGATGGCGGGATCGTTCGGCGTTCTCACAGAAGTCTGTGTGATCTCGACTGGAAAATGCAGATTGCCCAACTTCCAGCCAACCAGTGCTGCTTTTTGCAATGACTCAAAAGGGATTTCAAAAACCTGTTCCGGTTCCTGACAGATTACGTAATCTGCATCCGCTGTTTGATGAATAACACATCCGCTGATGAGTCGGTCTTCGAGATCGAATCCGAACTCGGTTCCGTCTTCCGCCGAGCCACGCCAGCGACGCTTGAGAAACAGCCTGCGCTCGGCCATGAGTTTGATCTGCCGCTTTTCCGGCAACTTCGAGTTGGCGCTCACCATGCGGTTCACCATGATCATGGCCACTTAGAATAGGAAATACCTTTGGGCCATGGGCAGCACGGATGCGGGTTCGCAACGGAGTTCCCTGCCATCGGCTTTCACAGTATAAGTTTCAGTATCGACTTCGATCTTAGGCAGTGCATCATTCCATTTCATATCCCTTTTGCTGATGGCCCTGCAATTGCGGACGGGCCTTAAGATTTTGCCGAGACCGAGTTGATGGATCGCGCTGGTTTCAAGGGACGCAGCGCTGACAAAAGTAATGGCGGTGCTGAATTTGGCCCGTCCATGCGCGGCAAATTGGGGGCGATAGAAAGTGGGCTGAGGTGTGGGAATGCTGGCATTGGGATCGCCCATGTTAGCCATTGCGATCATGCCTCCTTTTAGGATGACTTCAGGCTTCACACCAAAGAATGCCGGTTTCCACACCACCAGATCGGCCAGTTTGCCGACTTCAATGGAACCCACTTCATGGGAAATGCCGTGGGTGATGGCCGGATTGATGGTGTATTTGGCGACATAGCGGAGCGCCCTGAAGTTATCGGAGGCTTGATGCTCTGGGCCTTCCAGTTTGCCAAACTGGACTTTCATCTTGTGCGCGGTTTGCCAGGTGCGCGTTATGACCTCGCCAACGCGTCCCATGGCCTGACTGTCGCTCGACATCATCGAGATAGCTCCTAGATCATGCAGCAAATCTTCCGCAGCGATAGTCTCGGGGCGGATGCGTGATTCCGCGAAGGCCACGTCCTCCGGGATGCGTGAATCAAGATGATGGCAGACCATGAGCATGTCGAGGTGCTCATCAATGGTGTTCACCGTAAATGGACGTGTCGGATTGGTAGAAGATGGCAGCACGTTACTTTCACCGCAGACCCGGATGATGTCGGGCGCATGGCCGCCGCCTGCGCCTTCGGAATGATAAGTGTGGATCGTGCGGCCTTTGAACGCAGCCAGTGTGCTGTCAACGAAGCCCGCCTCGTTCAAGGTGTCGGTATGAATCGCGACCTGCACATCAAGTTCGTCTGCAACACTCAGGCAAGTATCAATGGCTGCGGGCGTAGTGCCCCAGTCTTCATGAAGTTTCAATCCTATTGCACCTGCGAGAACTTGTTCGCGCAAAGGCTCGCGCGATGAGCAATTACCTTTGCCCAAAAAGCCCAGGTTCATCGGATATTCGTCAGCGGCTTCCAACATGCGGTGCATGTTCCAGATGCCCGGCGTGCAGGTGGTAGCATAAGTTCCGTGTGCCGGGCCAGTGCCGCCTCCGATCATGGTGGTGATGCCGCTGGCGAGCGCGTGTTCGATTTGCTGTGGACAGATAAAATGAATGTGGGTGTCGATGCCGCCCGCAGTCACGATGCAGCCTTCGCCTGCGATAACTTCGGTGCCGGCGCCTATCGTCATGTTCACGCCGTTTTGAATCAGGGGATTGCCCGCATGGCCGATTCCCACGATCCGTCCATGTTTGATGCCGATGTCCGCCTTGATGATACCCTGAACGGCGTCAATGATGAGGGCGTTGGTAATGACTAGATCGAGACACTCCGCGTCCAATGCGAGCGGGGACTGAGCCATGCCGTCGCGGATGACTTTGCCACCGCCGAATTTTACTTCGTTACCATAGCCGCCGAGGTCGGCGATGAGATCACGCTCCACCTCGATGAAAAGCTCAGTGTCCGCGAGCCGCACCTTGTCGCCTGTGGTGGGTCCGAACATTCCGGCATGTTGTTTGCGAGTGATTTTCATGAGGGTAGGGGGCCATTGACGAGATTGTTCAGACCGTGAACCACGCGCTGGCCTGCGAGCGCGACGAGGTTGATTTCTCTGGTGTCGCCCGGCTCAAAGCGCACTGCGGTTCCCGCAGGAATATTCAGACGAAAGCCTAGGGCGCGGTTGCGATCGAAACGGAGAGAGGTGTTGACCTCGAAAAAATGAAAATGGCTGCCCACTTGGATGGGACGGTCGCCGGTGTTGGCGACGACCAGTGTGACGGTGGGAAGCCCCATGTTGGCGTCGAGATCACCAGCATCTACAGGATGAATGATTTCTCCGGGAATCATTGCTTCAGCGGACTGGGTTATGAACCGTGACGAGTTTGGTGCCGTCCGGGAATGTGGCTTCCACTTGGACTTCATGGATCATTTCTGGAATGCCCTCCATGACATCGGATCGCTTGAGAATGGTGGAGCCGAAGCTCATAAGTTCCGACACTGTTCTGCCATCGCGCGCACCCTCAAGGATTTCAGCCGTGATAAGTGCGATGGCTTCAGGATAGTTCAGCTTCACTCCGCGGTCACGACGTCGTCGCGCGACATCAGCGGCCACGACGATGAGCAGCTTCTCCTGTTCGCGTGGGGAAAGGTGCATGGATGAGTGAAGCTTGTGTTCAAGCGAACCGGCTCAGGCACATGAACAGGCCGGCAACAACAGCCGCGCCACCGGCAAATCGCATGCCGCTGGAGAAGCGGGGGAAGATCATCCATGCCATTCCAGTTCCGGCGAGCATGGCCGCAAGTGTTCCTAGAAACAATCCTAGGCCCGAGACGATGCTGTTCATCGCCACGCCATGGGCATTGCCGTGCCAGAATCCGATCAAAGCGAGAATGACGTTCCCCAGATGGTCGCCGCGATTCACAGCGAGCAACACGCCTGCTGCGATGACTGAAATGGCGAGACCTTGTTCGAGCATGGGAAGTGCAAGACCGTATCTTCCCAACACGATGCCTGTGGCCAGTGAGGCCATGAAACATGAAGCCAGGACCATGCCTCTGCGTTTGCCTGCGGCGAAGGCTAGGCAACCTGCCGCGAGCGCCGCAGCCAGATGATCCAGCCCCGTGAAGGGATGCAAGAACGAGATCAGCAGGCTTTTGTGTTCAAACTCGTCCACCTCTTCGAAACCGGGTGGAAGGTGGTGGGCATAAGCGGCTCCGGCAAAAAACAGTGCCACGAGTAGCGGCGCCCAGCGGAAATGCATTTGGTATTTCATGAATGAGATCATGGCTAAGGAGTGATGGTTTGAAAAGGCAAAATAAATCAGACGGTGAGGTATTGTTTGATCATGTCATCACTCAGCGACGACATGGGTCCGGCTGCTGAAACCGAGCCGCGCTCCAGGATGGCAAAGGTGTCGCCGAGTTCCTTGCAGAAATCGAGATACTGTTCAACCAGAAGGATGCTCATTTTGCCTTCTGTGCGGAGCATCTTGATGGCGTCCCCGATTTGATCGATGATGTTAGGTTGGATGCCCTCGGTGGGTTCATCGAGTATGAGCAATTTAGGATCGGTCAGCAGTGCTCTGGCGATGGCGAGCTGCTGTTGCTGTCCGCCGCTGAGCATGCCGCCTTTGCGAGGAAGAAATTCTTTGAGAATCGGGAACAGGGAGAAAATTCGGTCGAATTGACCGTTCAGTTTGCGGCCCCGCGCGATGAGTCCAATTTGAAGATTCTCTTCCACAGTGAGGTGCGGGAATATCTCACGGCCCTGCGGGACATATCCTATCCCAAGTCTGGCGCGTTCTTCTGGCGGCAGTTTTTTGATTTCTGTTTCGTCGAGAGTGAAGCTGCCATGTTCTGCGTGGAGCAAGCCGACGATGGCGCGGAGGGTTGATGTCTTGCCCACGCCATTGCGCCCCATTAGGCAGAAGACGGACTTGGGCGGAACATCGAGATCAATGCCGCGCAAAATGCGACTGCCACCGATGGAGGCTTGAATGCCACGAAGTTCGAGAGTGTTCATGGGTCAATGTTTCGATTTCCGACCGAGATAGACTTCGATTACGCGTTCATCATTCTGGACTCGATCCACACTGCCCTCACAGAGAACGGAGCCTTGATGGAGCACAGTGACGCGACCGTTCTTTGCGATCTGCCGGACGAAGGTCATGTCATGCTCAATGACGACGATGGTGTGTTTCCCCGCCAGAGATAGCAGCAACTCTCCGGTGCGATGCGTTTCTTCATCGGTCATGCCGGCGGCCGGCTCATCCACCAGCAGAAGCTTGGCGTTTTGTGCCAGGAGCATTCCGATTTCCAGCCATTGCTTCTGGCCGTGGGCAAGTGCTCCAGCCTTCCATTGTGCCTTGTCCTTGAGCTTGATGATTTCAAGAACCTCGTGGATGCGTTCCTTTTGATCCGGTTTGAGCCGTGAGAAGATACTGTTCCAGACACCGCGAGATCCACCCAAGCTGAGGTGAAGGTTTTCAAATACTGTGTGGTCGGTGTAAACGGTCGGCGTCTGAAATTTCCGCCCGATCCCGAGACGGTAGATTTCGTATTCGTTCATGGGCAGCAGATCATGATCTTCAAACAAAAGCAGGCCGGAGTCCGGCTTGGTGCGGCCCGTGATGAGATCGAGGAAACTGGTCTTGCCCGCTCCATTGGGGCCGATCACCGTGCGCAGTTCTCCGACATCCAGATAGAATGAAAGGTTATTGATGGCTTTGAATCCGGAGAAGGACTTATTAAGACCATCGGCGGCGAGGAGGAATTGTTTCTGGCTCATTCCGCTGAAGAGGGTTTGGTTGACAATGCTGAGGCTGCTGTCTCGTCGTGTTTGCCTCCACGATGATGACGCCAACGGTTCCAATAATGATGCAATTGCACTGGCAGCCCGACGATGCCTTTTGGCATGAAGAGGACGATGAGGATGAACATCAAGCCCATCATCAAAGGCCACAGGTCTGGGTAAGCTCGTGTGGCCCAGCTTTTGAGTGCGTTGACGGTGACTGCTCCGATGACCGGCCCTACGAGTGTTCCACGTCCGCCGACAGCAACCCAGACCACGGCTTCAAGCGATTTTTCGGGTGTCATCTCGGTGGGATTGATGATGCCGACCTGTGGCACATAGAGCGCGCCGCCCAGTGCGGCGATGATGCCGCTGAGGACGAAAACGAAGAGCTTGAAGTTCGCCGCTGCATAGCCGGAGAACAGAACGCGATTTTCACTGTCCCGCACGGCGCGCTGGATGAGACCAAACTTGGTTTTGGTGAGCCAGCGGCATAGAGCATAGACTCCGAGAAGCAAGAGGGCGGTGGCGATGAACAATCCGCGCTTGGTGCCCGGACTTCTGACATCGAAACCGAGAATGAAACGGAAGTCAGTGAAGCCGTTGTTGCCGCCCATCGTCATATCATTGCGGAAGAACATGAGCGCAGCCCCATAGGTGAGGGCTTGGGTAAGAATTGAGAAATAGACTCCTTTGATGCGTGAACGGAATGCCAGAAATCCGAAGATTGATGCTAGCAACCCAGGGAGAAGGATGACCATCAGTGTCGCAAATGGAAAGGAGTAGAAAGGCTGCCAGAAGCTAGGCAGTTGTGTGTGTCCCAGGAAAACCATGAAGTCCGGCAAATCGCTCTTGTATTGGCCGAGCTTGCCGATCATGAGCAGGAGATACATGCCCAGCATGTATCCGCCGAGGCTGAAGAAAAGGGCTTGTCCCAGACTGAGCAGTCCCGTGTAGCCCCAGAGCAAATCCACGGAGATGGCGAGCACGGCATAACAAAGATACTTGCCCCAAGTGTTCAGAGTGAAATGGTCGATCCAGCCAAAGGCATCGGCCAATGGAATGATGACCAGCAGCAGAAAAGCGGCTAGGGTAAACCAGAGGGATTCACGTCGGTAAAGAGACTTGTTCATCAGGATTCAAGGCTCCGGCTCTTGGTTACAAAGAGACCCTGCGGCCGCCATTGCAGGAACAGAATGATGGCCGCAAGGACGAGAATTTTCCCGAGCACCGGATTGCCAAGAATCTGCTGTAACGACTGGTCAACAACGCCAATGCCAAGAGCACTCACGACCGTTCCGATGATGTTGCCCACTCCGCCAACCACCACGGTCATGAAGGCATCGACGATGCGATCCTGACCCATGCCGGGGCCGACGTTGCCAATCTGCGAGAGGAAGG
Organism: Verrucomicrobiota bacterium; assembly: GCA_043757085.1. Taxonomy (GTDB): domain Bacteria; phylum Verrucomicrobiota; class Verrucomicrobiia; order Verrucomicrobiales; family Verrucomicrobiaceae; genus VFKE01. The sequence continues at coordinate 4,365 of JAYVQB010000561.1, read as the reverse complement.
CTCCGGCAAGCCCGGCGAGTCCGCTGCCAAAGCCAAAGGTCAGCATGTTGACCCGCTCGGTGCGAACTCCCATGCAGGCCGCCATTTCCCGATTCTGCATGACGGAACGAATGAGAAGGCCCAGTGGGGTTTTGTTCAGAACGATCCGAGTCAGAACGATGATTAAGACTGCGAAACAGATGACGAAGACCCGGTTCCAACCGAAGATGATGTCGTTGACGGTCCAGTTGCCTGAGAGCCATGTAGGACTGTCCACCTGCACGTTATTGGCACCGAAAGTAAGGCGGAAGAGCTGTTGCATGACCATGGAGACGCCCCAGGTGGCCAAGAGAGATTCCAACGGGCGCTTGTATAGGAAGCGGATGACAGAACGTTCCAGAGCTATGCCGACGAGTGCAGCCATCAGGAAGCTCAGAGGAAGAGCAAATATGAAATAGCTGCTGTAAGCTGACCCGGTTGCATGAAAACCGGGAATCGAGAAACTGAAACCGAAGGGAGAGATGGCCAGTCCGGGGCCGAAGATGCATTGAACCACATAAGTGGTGTAAGCTCCCACCACGAGCAGTTCGCCATGGGCCATGTTGATGACGCCCATTAGGCCGAAGGTGATCGCCAGTCCGATGGCCACAACGAGCAGGATGGAACCAAGCGAAAGTCCTCGGAAAACAGTTCCGAAGGCGTTCACGGTGGTGACGTGGCTTGCGATTTTCTGCAGGGCTGAAGTGGCAGCCGCTGCAAGATCAGCCTTCCCTTCCTTGGCCGCATCAGTCGCAAGTGTTTTGAGCGCATCTTGACTGGGAATGGATGTCAATGCGCCAAGTTCAGCACACGCTTTGATTTGAGTTTCTGTGCTACTGCTCTTCAGGCTGGTGAGGGCAATGGCTTCACGCAATGCACGCTGCACATCCGGGTCGGATTCAATTTTGAGGCGTGCTTCGAGCGAGGGAATTTTGTCCAGGTTCTGCTCCATGGATGCTCCCTGAACTGCTTTCAGTCGCAGTTTCGGATCGGGGTCGGTAAGAGCGGCGGTATCAGTTACGTCTTTGATGGCCGTTCGCAAAACAGAGTCGGTTTCCGCCGCATCCAGATCAGACGCAGTGATCATGATGGACTTTCCATCTTCACCCGGAAGCGGCTTGCCGTCGCTGATTCTGGTCGCCTGCTGACGACCCTGATCATCTTTGGCAACATCCAAAGCAATAGGAATGCGCTGCTTGTCCGGGGCGATATAAAAGAAAATTCCACCTTCCTTCCAGAGCGTTAGAATTTGGCCGACAAGGAGGCCGCCGTGGGCGGATAGGCTGCGGACTAATGTGGCCTGCTCGTTGCCATCTTCTGTAAGCAAAGCCTGCGTAATGATCGCGCGGACTTTGGAGTCGGCATTGTCTTCCGCCATCAAGTTTTGCCACACTCCAAGGGAGAGTAAACAAATCAGCAGTAAGTGGGTGAAACGACTGGGCATGAGATGGCAGTAGCAGGAACCATGACCAAGGATTGATCTTTCCTTGTAAAAATAAATTGCCCTTCGCAGAGAGGCATAAAACTGATGCTCAGACTGCGAAGGGCGTTCAACCCAGTAACCACACACTACCGAAGTTACTGAAACTTTTTTTACTTCACTTTTTCGGTTTGAAGGTGCCTTTCAGAAAGGGTTCGCCGAATACATTGTCATAAGACTTGAGGATTTTGAACTGGCCGTCGGCCTTGGTTTCACCAATGAAGACGTTCTTGGTCAGGTGGTGATTCTTCTGGGTCTTGACCGTTCCGCCGGGTCCATCAAAGGTGATTCCGCTTTCCAGGGCGGCCACAACTTTGTCCACGTCAAATGACTTGGCCTTTTCCACGGCAGCTTTCCAGAGATAAACTCCGTTATAGCTCAGCACCATTGGGGAGCAAGTCACCCGGCCGTCCTTCACGATTCCGGGGACATCGCTCTTCTTGAGCCATTCTTGGAATGCGGTGGTGAATTTTTTATTGGCGGGGGACTTGATCGACTGGAAGTAAGTCCAGCAGCCAAGCTGTCCGACGAGTTGCTTGGCCGGGAGGCCGCGGAACTCATCTTCCGAGATGGAGAAGCTAGCCACTGGGCAAGACTCAGAGGTCAATCCAGCAGCGGCATACTCTTTGAAGAAGGGGACATTGGTGTCGCCGTTCAAAGTGGAGACGACGCAGGCTTTGCCACCGGCGGCAAACTGTTTGATCTCCGCAATGATCTGCTGGTAGTCCGTATGGCCGAATGGCGTGTATTTACCGGCAGAGATGATCTTGCCGGTTTCATCTTTCTTGAAACCGCCGCCGATGTTTTCGAGCGGAACACCTTTCGAGAGGAGATACTCCAAAAGCACCAGGTTGGTGGTCTGGGGATACACGTAGTCAGAGCCGAGGAGATAGAACTTCTTCTTTCCTTGCGCGAGCAAGTAGTCGATCGCTGGAGTGGCCTGTTGGCCAACAGCTTCGGCTGTGTAGAAGATATTCGGGGACATTTCCTCGCCTTCATACTGCACGGGATAGAAAAGAAGACCCTTCTTCTCCTCAAACACTGGCAGCACCGATTTGCGGCTGACAGAAGTCCAGCAGCCGAATGTCACGGCTACTTTGTCCTGTTCAAGCAATTGCTTGGCCTTCTCCGCGAATAGGGGCCAGTTGGAGGCGCCGTCCACGACGACGGGTTCGATCTTCTTGCCGAGAACACCGCCCTTGGCGTTGATCTCGTCAAAGGTGAAGAGCAGCACGTCACGCAGCGAAGTTTCGCTGATGGCCATGGTTCCGCTCAAGGAGTGCAGCACACCGACTTTGACCGTGTCGGCGGCTGAAGCCCCTTGAGTCATGGCGCAAGCAAATGAAGCCAGGGCCAGAGAATGAAAGAGTCTTCTTTTCATGTAATGTTATATAAGTGATTTGAATTAATTAGGCGTGTGGAATTGATGCACAGGCGATTAGAAGGCTACGGTAAAACCGGCGGTTCCGAGAACGAAGTTGCTGGCAGGGTTGGTGGAGATTACGTTATCATTGGTGTGATAATAAGTGGCTCCAAGGTTGGCGGAGATGTGTTTGCTCAGGGCAATGGAGAACTGAGGGCCGGCCGACACATAGGCAAATCCAGCGTTACCGCCATGGAAGTTGTCGGTGTCAAAGGAGACGGTAATGGGCAGGGAGGCGGTAACTTTGCCCCAGGTTTTGCTGGGTGCGATACCGACCTGAGTAACCAGACCGTTGTCCAAACCAATGTTACTGCCGATTCCGACACGTCCGTGGAGCATGAGGAAAGGATTGAAGAGGCCGTCGCTGTAGGAGACTTTTCCGTCAATGATGCTCTCGGTCTGTCCAGCGTAGTTCCAAGCACCGTATCCGAGCTGGAATCTCCACTTGTCCATGGTGTAGTAGAAGCCGACGTTAATGTCCACTTCTTGGATGTATTTGCCGATGCTGGTTACACCGAGGTCGTTCACATCCATCCAGGTGTTCACATAGAACTGCAAGCCCTTGCCGAGGTTGAAGTCGAGTTCAAGCGAAGGATGCACCAGCGCATCATTCCATGATGAACCACCACCCCAGATGTCCTGACCGTAGGAGATGAAGTGGGTATCATAGTTGACCGTCAGGTTGCCAGTGACGAAGGGTTCTTCCTTAGGGGTGACCATGACGGGAGTTTTATCAGTCTTGGTGCCGGCGTTAACGGCGGCTGGTATGATGGCGGCTCCGAGTGCAAGGATGCACCAGATTTTGCGGATGGATTTTCCGTGGCTCAATGATTTCATGGATGTAGTTTGTTGGTTTTTGTTGGATGTTGATGTGTGTCTTGACTGTATTCAGTCGTGATCCACTCAAGCATCTGCGGTGCCAATATTAATGTATTCTGTGTGGTTCATTTTTTTAGATAGTGCAGCATTAAGTTAAACCCAATAAATTCAGGATTCGTCTCTAGGTGACGTTGGCGAATGGCATGCATTGGATTTCCCAGCAGCCTGACCGATGAACGAAAAAATGGTCTTACACGCGCGCCAGTCAGGCTTGAAGGTTCATTTCTGGACGGTGGGCGATCCATTTATCGCCCGGAGATTCGCTGACATCGGGGTGGATGGCATCATCCACCGATGCCCCCGGCCGCATTCGTGCCACCTTGCAATCATCTTGCGTGGAAGCTTCTAATATGACATCAATCCTGAAATGAAATCCGGCGTTATCCTGAGTCTCCTCATTGTTTTGATCCTTTTCCCTTCCTGTGAAAAGCATAAAAACAAGGCAGGTGTTGTCGTAGCCACGGCAGGCGAGTTGCCGGAAGTTCATGCGGTCAATTATCCTCTCGCCTATTTCGCCCAGCGGATAGGCGGTCATGAGATCAAGGTGGAGTTTGATGCGCCCAAG
>JAYVQB010000560.1:0-3266 GCA_043757085.1 Verrucomicrobiota bacterium | reverse complement strand
TAAAAAGCTCCAACGACATCGCCCAAGCCCTCGCGCGCGACAATGCCGGGTCCATCGAGGCCTTTGTGGACAAGATGAACCAGCGCGCCGCCGCCCTCGGCATGGCCGATTCCCACTTCGTCAATCCGCACGGCCTGCCCGCAGACGATCAATATTCCACCGCCCGAGACATGGCCCGGCTCGCTCTCGCTGATGATGCCAATCCCATCATCCGCGACATCATTGACGTGCGCCGCTTTGATTTCCCCAAGGCCGACGGCAAGGTCATCAGACTGGAGAACACCAATCGCGTCCTGCATTCCTATCCCCCGTGTGACGGAATGAAAACCGGCTACACCCAGCTCGCAGGCCACTGCCTGATATGCAGCGGGGAAAAGGACGGGCTTCGCCGCATCGTTGTAGTCCTCAATGACAACGAATCCGTCTGGAAAGACGCGGAGGCCTTGCTGGCTTGGGCGTTGAAGGCGTGAGCAAACTTTCATCGTATGTGCCCTGAATGAATCTAACGCAAAAAAAACGCGACAGCCGAAGCCGTCGCGTTTTTTAGTGATTGGATTGCTGGAAAGACTATTCCTTGGCCGCGGCCTTCTTGGTGGCTTTTTTCTTAGTAGCCTTGGCTTTGGCCTTGGTTTCTTTCACCACTTCGGCGGCGGGTTCTTCGGCTTCATCGCCTTTCGGGACGAAGGAATCCATCCACTCGATGAAAGCCATCGGCGCGGAGTCGCTCATGCGCTGGCCGAGCTTGGTGATGCGGCAATAACCTCCGACGCGATCCTTGGATGCGGCGGCGATTTCATTGACGAGCTTGAATACCAACGTTTTGTCACGCAGCACGGCGAAAGCCTGGCGATTGTAGTGGACTTTCTTGGCGGCTACTTCCTGCTCGTTACCACCGGTGGCGGCCAGTGACTTTTTGCCGATGGTGACCACCTTCTCGGCGACAGGGCGGAGTGCCTTGGCCTTGGCGAGGGTGGTGCGGATGCGCTTGTGGATGATGAGGCTCTTGACCAGGTTTTTGAGCATCGCGTCGCGATGGCTCTTTTTGCGCTGGAGTTTGACTGTTTTTCTACCGTGTCTCATGGAAATGCTGGTTGAATCGGTTGTCCGGTTGGTGGAATTATTTATTCTTCGTCATCACCAAGGTTGGCGGCGACCAGGCGGCTGAAGTTGTCGGCATCGCCTTCTCCTTCGTCATCGCGGCGGAAGCCAGCGGCGCGAATAAGCGAGGATCCACCAGGCAGCGGTTCAAGGAGGTGCTGCTCAAGCTTCATGCCGAGCGTGAGTCCGAGTTCGGCGAGTTTCTCCCTGATTTCAGTGAGGGACTTCTTGCCAAAGTTGCGGTAGCGGAGCATCTCGCCCTCGGATTTCTGCGCAAGCTGGCCGACGCTGGTGATATTGGCGTTGTTCAGGCAGTTGGCTGCGCGGACAGAGAGTTCGATCTCGTTGACAGACATGTGGAGCAGCTTGCGCAGTTCCAGGTTTTCCTCGCTTTGCGCTTCTGGTGCGGCATCGAATTCGACCTGTTTGTCGTCATAGTTCACGAAGACATCAAGGTGGTGGCGGAGAATGGCTGAAGCCTGGGTGAGCGAGTCCTGTGGAGTCACGCGACCATCGGTCCAGATGTCGAGCACAAGCTTGTCATAGTCGGTGTTCTGGCCGACGCGGGTGGATTCCACGCCGTATTTCACGCGGGTGACAGGAGAGAAGATAGAGTCAATCGGGATGACGCCGATGGGCATGTCGGGGCGCTTGTTGTCTTCGCCGGTGGCAAAGCCGCGGCCCACTTTGACTTCGATCTCGGCCTCGATCTTGCCTTTGCGATCGAGGGTGCAGATGATCTGGTCCTTGTTGATGACCTGATAGTTGGAGTCTTCCTGAATGTCACCGGCGGTGACGACGCCTTCTTTGTCGGCGTGAAGCTGGAGCAAGCGGGTTTCCTTGACCTCGAAGTGCTGGAACTTCACCTTCTTCAGATTGAGGACAATCTGGGTAACGTCTTCGATGACGCCGGGCAGGGTGGAAAATTCATGTTCCGCGCCCTTGATGCGGACGCTGGTGATGGACGCGCCTTCCAAAGAGGAAAGGAGAACGCGGCGGAGGCTGTTGCCGATGGTGTGACCATAACCGCGGTCAAAGGGTTCGGCCACGAACTGGGCGAAGGTGTCGGTGGCCGTGGCTTCGTTTTTCACGAGGCGGTTCGGCATTTCAAAACGGGCAAGACGGATGGGCATATATTTTATCGATTGTGGCTGGGGTTGCCTTCAGGGCGAGCTTTCCCGAGCTTCTGAAGAAGTCGGAACCTGAAGACCAACAGCGGTTGAGCTGGCTCGCGGGGGCGGGGAAGAAACACGCAATGCGTAATTTGGCAAGCGGGAAAATTTAGATGTCTGCTTTTGGCAAAAAGCGTAAGCTGGCAGCCAAGAAACGCGTCGTTCCCCCTCTCACGACGCCTCTTCACCTCACCCACATAACTTTGCTGCACTATGGAATGGACCATAATTCTTGTTCTGCTCATCATCAATGCCGCGCTTGGAGGACAACAATTGCTTAACAGTTTAGCGCGGAATCAGGCGGACAAAACCAATGGCAACGCCGACAAGCAAAACGGCCACTCCGATATTCCTTCCAGCGGTCTGGCGGAGTTTTCCACCGCAGTCGTTTTAACTTGGTGGCGTGAACTCTTTAAATTGTCATGGGCGGTTTTTGCGGTCGTCCTTGAAGCCATCAAAGGTCGCCCCAGAAAGGAATTTTGGCCGGGCGCAGCATCATTGATCACCATCTCCATCTGTTCTTTTACCGGGATCATTGAGAATATCGGATTCTTTAGCATCTCGCGGTATTCTCCTCATTTGTGGGTTCCCTTTATCTCCGTTTACATTGTCATTTTGCCTGTGGCCACAGGTCTGATGTTCGGTTCCACGGTGCGTAAAGAACACTGGATTGGAGCGATCTTGGTTCTGACAGGGCTGGTGATATTTTCACTTCGTTGGGATATTCTTCCGCAATTAAGCCATGTCGTGTTGCGCAGCGGCGGCGTGTCACACGCCAAAGCGGCTTTGATCAGCTCTCTCGACTGGCAGGCCGTGGTCTGGCTGGTCATCATCAATCTCTGCCTCTGTTCGCAGCAAATCCTGAATAATAAAACGGTGCAGCTCGCCAAGCACAAAGTCAGCCCCAATGCCTTCGTTCTCTGGCGCGAGATATTTAAATTTGGTTTTGCCACCCTAGCCATCGCTGCCATTGCCTTGATCGAATGGAAAAGTTTC
>JAYVQB010000559.1:0-12915 GCA_043757085.1 Verrucomicrobiota bacterium | reverse complement strand
GCTTTTTTTCATGCGAGAATTACATCATTGATGGTAGTTGGGACTTTGTCCTGTCAGGGGTCGGCGGGTCTTGAGAACCGTCGGACGCAGTCGAAGCTGGTGCTTCAACTCCCGCTTATGTTCACGCTAAAGCGAGAACGCTGAGCATCTGACTCACGGCCCAGGAGGCTTTTCTGGCTGAGGGAGGCTGATGCCGGGCTGGGGGATTTTGATCTGTGGGGTGGGCGGGGCTTTGGGCTTTTCGCGCAGGATTTCACTGCGCTTTTTGAGTAGGGTGCTCACGGTGTAGTTGGAGACTTCGTAGATCCAGCCTTCGTATTTCTTCTCGCGCTCCAGCTTTTCTTCGTGCGTTTTCTTGTTGGCTGCGAAGGCTTCGTCCTTTGCTTTCTTGTCTTCTTCCTTCTCGTCTTTTTCCGGGGCGCGTTCTTTGGGGAATTCCGCGGTGACGCTGACGGTGATGTAGTCTTTGGGTTCGGCTTCTTTGCCGCCCTCTTTGATTTCGAGAAGTTTCACTTCATAATGAAAACCTTCAAAGGTGTGGAGTTTGGCGCTGATGGCGTTCTTCATGAACTCAGGCGTGGCTTTGTCCTTCGGCAGAACATCGGTGAAGGTAGGGTTCGAGAGGAGGGTGACAAGGCTGCCCACTTTTGCGGTGTCGAGTTCATCGCCCATCGCGTTATCGGGGAACTTGAACTCGCTGTTCTCGTCCTTGCGGAACGCACTCCAGGAATCGGTGGGGGTAGCGGCGGTGATCTCGACGCTGATGAGTTTGCGCACATCAAAGAATGATTTGTCGATCCACTCCTGCGGCGCGGTTTGAATTTCTGATAGTGCGTCATTGATGAGCCAGACGGTGTCGGACTCTTTAGGGATGCGGACGAGTCGTTGTTCCCCGGCTCCATTGAAGGAGCCGCTGGAGGCGCCACCAGAACTCTTGGTGGTTTCTCCTGCGATCAGGCTGGAGATGAGGTCGCCTTTGTCGTTCATCATCTCTACGTTCATACCGGTGCTCTCGGGTGTGCCTTCACCGGAGGCGAGAAGTTTCACGCTGCCGTAGGAGCTTTTGCCGACAGGCTGAGTTCCGGCGATTTTCATCTGTTGCAGGCTGATGATGGTGCGGGTAATTTTGTCGAAGGCAGCAGGATAATTGCTGCGTTCGGCCACGCGCCATTGGCCGTCGGTCAGGGCGAGGTTGACCTGCTTGTCAGCCTCACGGATGCGGAGTTTGCGGATGCCATTGATGGTGTCACCAGCAGAAAGTTCCGGCAGGAGAAACTCACGCGTCCTGACATCGGCATAGGCGGAGTGCAGGCGTTTTTGCTTGGACTGATTGACGGCGATGGTGATGCCGATGAGGGCGGCGAGGAGGATGAGCAGAAGGGCGTTGCGTTTCATGGCTGGGCAGGAAAGGCGGGATAATATGGGTTAATGCGCGGCTTGGATGGAGCGGCGGCGGATGGCGAGGGCGACACCAAAGGTGATGACCAAGAGGGGAACGATTACCAGGTTCAACACTGTGATCAGTGTTTCCAGACGGTCCTTGCCCTTGTTCTGTTCTTTTTTGATGTCGCGAATCTGTTTGTTAAAGCTGGTCTGCGTTTCCATGAGTTCTTCCAGATCCTTTTTCTGCTTGGGATCGAGGATGATCATCTGGGAGTTCTTGTCCTGCTTCACGCGCATGGTGCTGATTTTTTGGGCAATCTCGTTTTGCTTCCGGGTGAGCTCTTCAATCTGCGGGCGGTAGGATTTTTCGACCGCATCGCTCATTTCTTGCATCTTGGTGAAGGGGCGTTTGGTTGATCCACGGCTGCGAACATTGATGAGGTCGGCGCCGCCGCTGAGCATCTCGACAATGTTGAGCAGAAGCGGGACGTTGTGGTTGACCAGCCCGAGACGGCCAAGCTGATCCTGCTGGAAGCAGAAGCCATCGAAGAGCATGTCGGCATCGGAAAAGAGGAAGACGATGCCTTCATTGTTGACGGACTCCGTGAGGAAATTGGGCTTGGGAGCTTCGGCTTTTTCGGCGGATTTGGCTGCGGCAGGCTGCGCTGTTGGTGCTGCGATGACCGGTGGGGCTTCAGGCGCGCCATCCTTTTTATCGGTGCTTCCCGGTGCGCCCGCATCTTGCTCGGCACCGCCGGTATCGCCGGGGAATCGGGGCATTCCGGGTGCGCCGGGTCCGCCTGCCGGGGCGGGAGCTTCTTTGGGCTGGCCGCCGGGGAAGGCAGTTTTGAAATGTCCGTTGAGGCGCAAACCGAGAATACGTTTTTTGCCTTCGGGCTGGAAGTTGTTGAGCGGTTCATTGCGGGCTTTTTCGGCAGCGGCATTGTCGATCAACTCGGAATTTTCCGATGACTCCAGCAAGGTGACAGGCGTGATGCCGTCCTTCTTTTCAACCGAGAACGCACCGGGCGAGAACATTTGCACCATTTCGAGCGGAGCGGTGATCTGTTCGTCGCGATTGATGTATTCGCGACTGAGGGTGAGGAACGTCGCCAGCGGGCCTTTTTGAAAGCGAGTGCGCAGGGTCATGTCGGCCACGACCATGTCTTTTTCAAAGCTGACGCCCCAACTCTTGAAGAGGTTTTTCAGGGTCGAACTGGGCGATGTCATGCTGGGCGGCTGGCCCATCATGGGATTGCCCTGATTGTTATACATGCTGCTGACGGCGCATTGCGGATCGACGAAGGCGATGACCTTGCCACCGCGCAGGACAAACTGGTCGATGGCAAACTCCGTGCGCTCGGCGAGATCAGCCGGGTGAATCACCAGCAGGATGTTGATGTCCGCGTCGATTTTGTCGGCGGTGGGTTGCACTTTCCGAACTTCATAATCCTGACGCAATTGCGTGATCACGGCCCAGGGCTGCTGTTGCTGTTTCTGCATCATCATCATCATTTGCTGGCTCATCGCCGGCTCGGCGATGGGCAGGGGAGTGAGCACGCCCAGCACGGACTTCTTGGTCTTCGTCACTTTGGCTATGGCGCGCGCGATCTGGTATTCGAGGCTGGATTCATCATTGGGACTGAGCGCCGGGATGATTTCTTTTTGATCGGCGCACTGAATGGCAATGCCGAAATACACCTTGTCCTCGGATTCATTGACGACGTGCCCCTGAATGTCGTCAGCTCGTGCCTTGTCTTCCGATTCAGAATCGGGGCGGGGATCAATCTTTTCCAATGAGGCTTTGCCGTTGGATGCCTTTTCAAATTCCAAGAGCAAATCCTCCACAGTGGTCGCGTAACTTTGAATCCACTGGGGCATCAGGCGGCTGTCGCGCGAGGCGTAGAAGCGCAGGGTGATGGGCTTGTCCGACTGGATGCTCGTGAGGATGCGACGTGTGCCGTCGGAGAGCGTAAAGAGCTTTTTCTGGGTGAGATCAAAGCGGGCATTGAAGAACCCAAGGCCGCCGACGAGGTAGTTCACCACCACGATGATGGCCACGACGATGAGCAGTGTGCTAAGAAGTGCAGATTGTTTTTTCATGGATAAGAAAAATGGAATGGTATCGGATCATGAACGGCGCGAATTCAGCGCCCAGCTGGTGATCATGAGACAGATGGTGATGACACTGCCGAAGTAGAGCAGATCGCGCAGCACGAGCAGTCCCTTGGACATGTCATAGAAATGGGTGAGGAAGCAGAGGTAGGCGATGAAGCGAACCACGCCTTCCATGGAAGAAGGCAGGGACTTGACGATGGCCTCGATGACCTGCTGCATGCCGAAGAGCGTGAGCAGCAGGCAGATGGCCACGGAGATAATAAAACAGATGACCTGGCTGCGCGTGAAGGCGCTGACGGCGCAGGTAACGGCGAGACAACTGATCGCATACATGTAGCTTGCGACATAAGCGCTCAGGATCGGGCCGGAATCGGGATTGCCCAGATAGAAGACGGTGATGACGATTGGGAACGTAAGAAAGAGCGCGATGGCCCAAACGGAGGCGGCGGCGAAGAATTTCCCCAGAATGCTCTCCCAGGGCGAGATGGGCATGGTCATGAGCAGTTCGAGCGTGCCGAGGCGGTGCTCTTCCGACCAGAGTTTCATGCCCACGGCGGGAGCGAGCACCATGTAAATCCACGGATGCCACATGAAGAAGGCGCGAGTGAGTGAGGCATCGTCACTGTCGAGGAAATTGCCGAAGCAGAAAGTGAAGCCCTGCGTTACCAGCAGGAAGATCACGAGGATGACGTAGGCGACGGGGGAATTGAAGTAGGAGAAGAACTCCCGTTTGAAGACTGCGAAAGCGTTTTTCATTGGAGATGTGAAAAGTTAAAAGGGTGCGGATTAAGCGGCGACATCCGAGCGGGTGATGCTGCGGAAGACTTCATCGAGCTTGCCTTCTTCGCGATTGATGGTCTCGACTTTCCATTGTTTCGCGACGGCGAGTTCGCCGATCTCGCGGGCCAGGTCTGCGCCGCTGGATTTTTTTCTGGGAAGGACGCGGCCCGCGAATGAAGATTCTTCCGCAGAAGTGGCCTCGACTTTTTCTACATTGGAGAGTTTCTCGAGTTCGGCGCGAACGCCAGCGCCGTGAATGACCACGCGCACAGAGTCGGCACCGGGGGCGCGGCGTTTAAGTTCATCGGGCGTGCCGTCGGCCACAATCTTGCCGCGATCAATGATGATGGCGCGGGAGCAGGCGGCCTCGACCTCCTCGAGGATGTGGGTGGAGAAGATGATGGCCTTGTTCTCGCCCATGCGTTTGATGAGGGCGCGCACTTCATGTTTTTGATTGGGGTCGAGACCATCGGTCGGCTCGTCGAGAATCAAAACCTCGGGATCGTGAAGAATGCTCTGCGCAAGGCAGGTGCGGTGACGGTAACCTTTGGAAAGGGTGTCCACGCTCTGGTTGCGCACGCTGCCGAGGAAGCAGATTTCCAACACGCGATCAATGGCCTTGCTCTTGGCCGCGCCATGCAGGCCGCGAAGTTCTGCGCAAAAGCTCAGGAAGCCAGTTACGCTCATGTCGGGATAAAGCGGCGCGTTCTCGGGAAGATAACCGATGCTGCGCTTGGCCAGCTCGGGATTTTTCAGCATGTTCACTCCGCCGATGGTGATGTTTCCGGCGGTGGGCTGGAAGTAGCCCGTGACCATACGCATGGTGGTGGACTTGCCAGCGCCGTTAGGTCCGAGGAAGCCAAGGACTTCGCCTTTCTTGACGCTGAATGAAAGATCATCAACGGCCACTTTGGAGCCGAAGACTTTTCTGAGTTTTTCGACTTGGATCATAGGTTTTTGTGTAGTCTTGCGAAATGTTACGCCGCTGAGTCACCTTATTGTGCATCGATGTTCAACGGCGGGCGTGTTTCATGGGCGAGAGCGGGTTTGATTGCAAGATGATTTTGGACAATCAGCGCGCTGGGATGCAGCGACACACCAGTTATTGGACATGATAAACGGTGGGTGCAGGAGGAATTATTCCAATTTTGCACAACGTCCGTTCAACACGTCCGTTCAACATCCTTGCCATTACCCCCACTAATCATTATGGTCGCGCTCCGCTCGCCGCCGCGTCTCGATGTTCACAACGCAAAATCCAGATCCCGATTCCAAGAAGCCATTCATCCTCTGGCGACCGTTCATTATATGGTGGCAATGGCTGGTTCCTCCTACCCAGGCGCACAAGGATCGGCAGCCGCGCAAGGCCCGCCTGCTCGCGGCCAGTCTGCTGGTGCTGGTCGTCTTGATTTCGGTATCGCTTTTCTTTTTATATGGGCGCGGTGCGGCGAAAATCTACAAGACTTGGCGCTCATCCATGGCCGCGCGTGAAGCGGCCAAGCTTGAACAACGGGCGGCTGAATTTCTGGATCAAAACCGGACGATGGAATATCAGGACACGCTGGCCAAGGCATTCAACAAGGCGAGCGAGGCTTACATCAGCGACTCCAGCAATCCTGATGCCGTGCGTGTGGCGGCCCGCATTTACACCCGCGCTGGTCAGAGCCAGGCCCGCTATCTCTGGGACAAGCTTGATGATCTCAAGGCCATCGAAAGTGATGACGTGCCTTGGCGCATTCAAGCACTGGCGCGCTTAAATGAAGACAAGAGTGCCAGTGACCAGATTGAGGAAGTGCTGCGACAGTCACGGCCTTCCAAAAAAATCGTGAAAGTTGCGGACGATGTCATGCAGCGTCTCGGACGCACGGAGCATTTGCTGGCCATTCTCAAAGGTTACTCTGAGCGCGAACCGGATGATCTGGATACCCGGCTAACCTACGCGACCAGACTATTTCAATTGGGCAATTCCAATCAGAGGACTGAGGGCTGGGATATGCTGTGGGAACTGGCAGGGAACAACACTATTCCCGGGCTGCGCGCCATCGAATTCCTCGACAGCCAGCGGATAGATGACCCAAATAATCAAAATCGACTCATCGAACGCCTGGAGGGACATCCCTTAGGAGGTGAATATCACAAAATCGCCGCCTTGCGGAGAAGGGCGCTGGCGGAACCTGAGCGCAAGCAGGAGATTATGGAAAAGGCGATCAACGAACGAAGCGCGGCCAAACGCGAGCAACTGGTTCCGCTGGCGGCATGGATTATTGATGAAAAACAGCCGGAGACTCTCCTGAAATTCGTCAAGGAAGAGCAGGTGAGGGACTATCAACCGCTCTTGCACCACTACCTGAACGCGCTCACCATGATGAAGCGATTCGATGATCTTGAACGCATCGTCAAAGACACGCGCACGCGGCTCACCACGGCAGAGCGTGATTTCCATCTTCTGCATCTCGCTTTCGTGAAATCCGTTGGGATTAACAAGTCGGATCCTGAAATCGACAAGCTGCTGGTGGACTCCGTCAGCTCGGCACTGAAGGAAAACCGGCTCGATCTGCTCGTTGAACTGGGGCGTTACGCCGAGCAGCGCTCCCGCTACCGCACCGCGATGCAGGCTTACAAGGCGGCAACCGTGAACCAGCGCACCGAACGCGAAGGCTACGAGGGCATGCTGCGGGCCAGCTATCTCGCCGGCAGCTCCAAGGAATTCGCCAGCACCGCCCGTGAAACTGCGCGCCGCTGGCCGGACAATCAGGAATTTCTTGAGCGATATTTCTACTCATGCCTTCTCAACGGCACCGAGATGGAAGTCGTCGCCGAACGCTGCGTCAAGCTCTACGAAGCCCGGCCCAATGATTCCAAGCGAAAGCTGCTCATGAGCCTAGCCAGTTATCGCATGGCCGACCGTGATGCCTGCGTGCGCTATCTGGAGGGCATGTCATTGCGCGACCTCAGCCCTGGGCAGGGCGCAGTATTTTGCGGTCTGCTCCGCAGCATTGGATATATCAAACAAGCCAGTGATCTAGCCGGTCTCATTCCTGATGACCAGCCGATGCTGCCTGAAGAAAACTTATTTCTGCGTTTTGCCAAAGGTTGACTGTCTTCAGCCACGGCAGAATCAACCGGGTAACTGATGTCGATCAGGATTTAGCAGGTGCGTAGCCCGGCCAGAATTTCCGTTCACCGAACTCGACATAATGGTGGTCGGCAGCTTTCAGATACCACCTTCGTAACATAACGCCATCTGGCCCGGACTTGGGTTTGGCATCTGTATAAATGGAATATTTCCCCGAGCTATCTTTGGCCACCAGTCGCATCTTGCTGTCATCGCGATGCACCGGATTCACCGTGCGGCGAAAAATGCCACGGGGAAAATCCGGGGAAATCAACGCCGGATTGTAGAAGTCATTTTCAGAGAGAGCGGAATAGAATGCCGCGTCACCCAGACCAGTCAGCGGCTGAATTGACTGAGACTTGACGGCCCGGCGTGACTGACCCCAAGCCCCAAATGTCGCCAATATCAAGATCACGGCAAAGCCCAGGAGGATCATTCCGGGTGTGCCTCGTTCGAGATTGGCGCGCATATCTGTATTTAGCCCGTTCCCGGCAGTCCTCAAGAATGGTCTGTCGAACATGATAATTTATTTGACACTCTGAAAGACTTCCCTAATTTGCGCTTCCCCGAATTCAGACATTACAAGATTTATTGCCCATCCAGATTACATGAAAACATTCTCCGCCAAAGTCGAAGAAATCCAGCGCAAGTGGTGGATCATCGACGCCGCCGACCAAATCCTCGGCCAAGTTGCTGTGAACGCCGCGAACATTCTCCGTGGCAAAAACAAGCCCATCTTCACACCCCACATGGACGCAGGTGACTTCGTGGTCGTGGTCAATGCTGAAAAAGTTCGTCTGACCGGCAACAAGGAGACCCAAAAAAGATATCACTCCCACTCAGGCTATGTCGGTGGCGTTAAATCCCGCACCGTAAAAGAAATCCGCGCCAAGCACCCGGAATTGCTTGTGGAAAAAGCTATCAAGGGAATGATTCCTCACAACAGCCTTGGTCGGAGCATCTTCACCAAACTCAAGGTTTATGCTGGAGATAAACACCCGCATGAAGCCCAGCAACCCCAGGCCTACGTCCTCGCCTGATATTCATTGATTGAATCATAACTACATGAGCGCAGACATCACCCATTCCGCCACAGGACGCCGTAAAAACGCCGTCGCACGAGTTTATCTTTGCCCCGGCTCTGGCCAGGTCACCATCAACAATCGAACGATTGATGATTATTTCCCCACCCAGATGCTGCGGAACACGCTTCTCGCTCCCCTTCATTTGACAGGCACTGCCCAGACCTATGACGTGAAAGTCAAGGCCAGCGGCGGTGGCGTAGCCGGTCAGGCCGGTGCCGTCCGTCACGGAATCGCCCGCGCCTTGCTCCTGCATGATCTGGCTTACCGCCCGGCGCTGAAAGAAGCCGGCTTCCTGACCCGTGATCCTCGTATGAAAGAACGTAAGAAGCCAGGCCGCCCCGGTGCCCGCAAGCGCTTCCAGTTCTCCAAGCGTTAATCGCGCAGTCGAGATTCGTTTCCAAAACGCCGCGCCTTCACGGGTGCGGCGTTTTGTTTGACAGACGCAGTGGTCGCGTGCTGCGCAAAGGACTCACGCCTGCGAAGATCGAAGCGGTGCTGAAAAACGGCGTCACTCCACAAGGGAATGACGCCGCTGAAACCAAACCAATCTTGACGGAACCAATTATTTCTTCGGCACGGTCGCGATCGTCTTGAGAATGCGCGAAGCGATCTGGTAGGGATCACCCTGCGAGTTCGGACGACGGTCTTCAAGGTAGCCCTTGTAACCGCTGTTGACGAAGCTGTGCGGCACGCGGATGGAAGCACCGCGGTCAGCAAGGCCGTAGCTGAATTTGTCAATGGACTGGGTCTCATGCAGGCCGGTGAGGCGCATGTGATTGTCCGGACCATAGACGGCAATGTGCTCGTCCTTGTATTTGTCGAACGCAGCCATGAGTTTCTCGAAGTATTTCTTGCCGCCGGTTTCGCGCATGAAGGTGGTGGAGAAGTTCGCGTGCATTCCGGAGCCGTTCCAATCGGTCGCTCCAAGGGGTTTGCAATGGAACTCAATGTCCACGCCGTATTTTTCGCAAAGGCGCATCAGGATGTAACGGGCCATCCACATTTCATCGGCGCACTTTTTGGAGCCTTTGCCGAAGATCTGGAATTCCCACTGTCCCTTGGCCACTTCAGCGTTGATGCCTTCGTGGTTGATGCCTGCATCAAGGCAGATATCGAGGTGTTCCTCGACAATTTGGCGGGCGATGTCGCCGACGTTCTTGTAGCCGACGCCGGTGTAGTAAGGGCCTTGTGGGCCGGGGTAGCCGTCTTCGGGGAAGCCGAGTGGGCGTCCGTCCTGATAGAAGAAGTATTCCTGCTCGAATCCGAACCAGGCGCCCGGATCATCAAGGATGGTGGCACGATCATTGGACGGGTGTGGGGTTTTGTCATCCGGCATATAGACTTCGCACATGACCAATGCGCCATTCTTGCGGGTGGAGTCGGGAAAGACGGCTACGGGGTGCAACTTGCAGTCCGAGCTTTTTCCTTCGGCCTGTTGAGTTGAACTGCCATCGAAGCCCCAGATGGGCAGGTCTTTCAGTTTTGGGAAGCTCGAGAATTCTTTGACTTGCGTTTTGCTGCGCAGGTTTGGCACGGGGGTGTAGCCGTCGAGCCAGACGTATTCAAGTTTGTATTTGGCCATGGATAGTGGTTTGTGGGTGTTATGGTTTGAGGTGCGTGAAGACATGATGCCTTTCCGAGGTCCGCCCGCCAGGAGCGATCCAAGTAAAGCACCGCAATTGCTAAAGCAGGGGATGTGCCATTTGCAAAAAGAAAATGGCGGCCATCTCAAATTCTCGCCGTTCACCATGGGCTGTGTGAGAAATAAACATTTCGTTAATCTCCCGATGGTTCACATTGTGCCCGGAATCAGTATCATAATATTATGCGCGAAGCCAAAGACACTGCCCGGGCCCTCGTTCGAGTCGGCTTTGATGGCAGGGTGCACAAGACTTTTCGCGGGCCCAAGGCGCAAGAGCGATACGAGACCGAAGTCCGCGTCTTGCGGTATCTGGAAAAACGCGGCTGCGATTTCGTGCCCCGTCTGCTGGACGCAGACCCGAAAGAACTCACCATCATCACCAGCAATTGCGGCGCGCGGGTCGAGAGGATGGGGGAGGAGCGCATAGTGGAGATTTTTGCCGAACTGGAAAAATACGGCGTGCGCCACGAAGATCGCTTCTTGAGGAACATTACCTACCGCGCTGCCGACGGGCGGTTCTGTGTGATAGACTTCGAGTTCGCCACGCTGTTGGACCAGGATAAAGGGGGCCAGAGTTAAATATAGAATTTCTGAGCAATGCCCTTCCGCAAAGAGCCATCACTGCCGCAGTCCGTTCGCTGGTCTGGCATGACTCATCGTGGACTCGTGCGGGCGAATAACGAAGACTCCTTCCTCGCCCTGACCTTCGACGCCAGTGAAGTTCGCTATCTGGGCAAGACTGGTGAGGCATCACTTGCCGGCTCGGATTTTGTATTTGCCGTCAGCGATGGCATGGGGGGCGCGCATGCCGGAGAGTTTGCCAGTCGCATTGCTGTGGAGAAAATTACGCGCATCATGCCGCGCAGTTTCCAACTGTCCGCCCAGCACATGGACGCCGGATTTAGCGACTTTTTGAGCGAACTTGTTCATGCCATCCATTTTGAAATGATGCGACTGGGGCAGTGTTATGAGGAATGCGAGGGCATGGGAGCCACGCTCAGTCTTTGCTGGTTCCGGCCGGGGTGGATGTATTTCGCTCACATCGGTGACAGCCGGATTTATTATTTGCCCAAGACTGGAGAACTTGCCCAGATCACCCACGATCATACCCACGTCGGGTGGCTCCGGCGCCAGGGTAAAATAAACGAACGCGAGGCACGAAACCATCCGCGTCGGAGCGGACTTTCCCAATCCTTGGGTGCCGGCAATCAATTTCTCGATCCCCAAATCGGCGCGGTCGGAATGAGGCCCGGCGATCGTTTCCTCCTCAGCACTGATGGATTGACCGACGGTCTTTGGGAGCGAAATCTCGCGGAACTCATGGGAGAGCCGCAAACGGATGCAGAGTTGCTGGTCATTGCTGCGCTGGAAAATTCAGGCAGGGACAATACCACCGCGCTGGTCGTGGATGTAGCCTGATGGCCGCCCCAGCATTTTCATTTCTTGGCGGGCGCTTGAGCCTTTAGCTTCAGAAACGCCTCGGCGTATCGTTTGCCGAAAATCCGCAGGGAAGGAGAGTCAAAGTGCGTTGTGTCTCCTTTGTCCATGAGGTTTTCTGATGTCACCAGGGCACACATTGGCACGCGCCGGGAGACTTCGGGCAATACGGTATTGAACTCCTTGTAGGGTGGTTTGAACTGTCCCAGTTCGCCGATGACCACCGGCACATTTTCCGCCTGAAGGTCTTTGCGCAATTGTCCGATTTTTGGCAATATATTGGGATGCGAAGTCGGTGCCGTGCCGCAGCGCTAGAATGACCCATCTTCCGTCCGCAGCAGGGCGACGAGAGATTCCGACTGGCAGACGATCTTTTTCAATCTCTGGCAGGCGGTGTTCCACCACATCGGATTGTTCATGCCGGGTTCTTGCAGCAGAGTCTCACAAGCTGCAGCTGCTGCAACGAAGAGGGGGATGGACTGCTCCACATCCGTGACCAGATGCGACCAGCAATCGGCCCGAAGTGTCTCCAGTTGAAACATGGTCTGCCGAAGTTGCGCTGCGAGATCGACAATTGAGGCAAACAAATCAAGCAGCGCATCATGTCGCCGCAATGCCGGCGGATTGCTGAGAAATGACTCCAGTGCGCGAAGCTCTGCGGCAAGCTCCATCGCAGTCATCTTCGCGGACATAGCGGGTGATGAGCCTTCGAGTTTGCCCATTTCGTGACGCCCATCCAGAGGCGGCAGCGCCTCAACGTGCTCGGCAAAAGGATCCTCAACGGGAGCGAACGGCGCAAAGGGATCATTCAGCGTTGGCGCACGGAAAGCATCGTCCGCGGATGAACCGCGCGGCTGGTTGAAGAGAAATTTCTTCCGCAGTTTGCGATTACGTTTGATCTGCGCGTGCTCGATCTCATGCGGCAATTGCCAGACCGGGGCAGAGACCCGCAGCGACCAGTGCCACGATTGAATCAGCACCCGCTGGTTTTGCGCATTGAACCACTCGAAGAAAAGCAGATTCTTCAGCCCCGTGGCCGGGAAATTTCTTGGACGAGTCCGGCGCGGCGTCCGCAGAATGCGGCGGGATGCGGTCATCTCCCCGGAATTGCCAGTCTGCGAGCTGCTTAACAAAAGCTGATCAGGAACCGCCTCCGGCACCGGATTGCTGAATTCGATCCGGCATCCCGCGATGTCGCGCAGGAAATTGCCATCGAACTGCAAGGTCAGCGGCTGGGCGCGGCCCGCCAGATGCAAGCTGCCGGTGATCAAGCCGGGAATCTCATTGGAAATATGTCCGTGAACCACGGCGCTGCTCAGATGGATGGTCATGTGTGCGGTTGTAAAGATAAGACG
>JAYVQB010000558.1:0-12951 GCA_043757085.1 Verrucomicrobiota bacterium | reverse complement strand
GAGCCGATCCAGCACGGGGCGGCATTGCGTGATGAAGCCGCGACGTTTCGCCAGCACGACAAGCCCCAAGGTGCCGCGCACCGGGATGCGATACACTTGGGCGCAGCGCCGTGCGGCAGCATCGTCGAGCACGGCTTCGCAACCACTGTGGTCCACTGCCCACGCGAGAACGGACGTTTCTCCCGCTCCAAAGTCCCACGCGGCAAGCTCTGGCGACACCACCGTGTCCGGTGTCACCAATGATTTCCCTTCACCATTGGCAAGCCAGAGGCGCGCGGGGTCATCTTCCGCTCCGGCCAGTATCTCATCGGCAACGGCGCTCGGCACCACGATCTCGCCCAATTGAGGCACCCAATCCAACTGACCCACCTTGCCCAGCAGGATCAAGGGCGAGGCGTTGATAACCCAGCGATCAGTCACGCGCCAGATCCTCCGCGAGTTCAATAGGTGTGGACTGGACGGCAGACACCTGGTAGCGCCCGGCAGCCAGCAAGAATGCCTCGCGAGGCACTCCGGCAACTTCTGCAGCTTTCGACTGCGAGATCATGCCGGATTCATACCACTTCAGCGCAGCGGCGAGGCGCATCTCACCGAGGAATCGTGCGGGTTCCAGGCGCAATGCGGTGAACACCGTTTCGGGCATATCGAGTGTCATTTGCATGAAAGTAGTTTGCTCCACAAACAGCTGTCTGTCACCCGCTCATTCATGGATGGCTTTCTTTTCGGTGAGCGCGTTGAAGCTTGTGCTTCCCCCCGAGTGAAGGGGCCAGTGCGCTGCGAGGATGGTTTTTGGTCGGCGGTTAGAAACGCGCCGCTCCTTGGGTTCAAATGTAGGGCGTTTGGGTCAAACGCCGAAGATTGGAAGCTGCGGAAATTTTGCCGTCTGAGATGCCGATATTTGGCCGTTTGACACAAACGGCCTACAATTTCTCGTCGTGGCACAGGTTTTCCCTTCGGCCATGAGCTCAGGGCCGTGTGGTAACATGTGTGTAGCCCGGCCATTCTGGGCGGTGCAGTCTGAAGATGGTTCCGGGCAGAATGCCCGGCATACACACAGGTCGCAGACGCTGTGCCACACTGCACCAGTTAAGCGGCGAGGGCGCCAGCTTCTACTCACCCTTCCCACCGAGTTGTGGAGTGGCGTAATAAATATGGCAGCACTCTTGCCTTGAAAGAGGAACAGGCGTATTTGTTCATTCATGCCCAAGTTAGCGATCCATGCACATTATGACGGAGAGCGGATTGTCCTCGATGAACCGTTCGAGTTTCCCGCAGATGCTTCATTGCTTGTGACCGTGCTACCGGTTCCATCCAAGGCAAATTTGGATTCCGAAGAAGCTTGGCTTCGTGCGGCAGCTACCAGCGATGCCTTTGACTTCCTTGCTGATCCTGTGGAGGATATTTACAGTCCCACGGACGGAGAGCCTTTACAAGATGCGGCATAAAGTAGTTTTGGTTCCATTTCCCTTCGACGACCTCTCTGGGCAAAAGGTGCGTCCTGCTGTTTGTCTCAATGAACCGGTCGGAATTCACCGGCACGTTGTTCTGGCATTCATCACCAGCACCGTCCCACCGACATTGGAAGCATCGGATATATTGCTGGCACCGGAATCGCCTGATTTTTTTCGCACCGGCTTGCGCGTGCGTTCAACCCTGAGACTGCACCGAATGGTCACGGTGTCCGCTTCAATCATCCGGCGGCAACTGGGCGTTCTTCCGCCGGGCGTCCAGTCTCAAGTGGAACAGCGATTGCGGACGCTTTTTGTTTTGTAACCTGAGAGCGTCTGCCCGCGCGACCCGCTTGCCTTTTCTCCCATCAGCGGTATTTGCAAGAGCATGAACTACCCCGACCTCCACCGCCTTTATCACCAGCCGTTTTTTGATTTGCTCAAGCAGTCGCGCGCGGTGCATGAGGATAACTGGCCGGAGCGGGAGGTGCAGCTTTGCACGTTGCTCTCCATCAAGACTGGCGGCTGCTCGGAGGACTGCGGTTACTGCGCGCAGAGCGCGCGTTACTCGACGGAAGTGAAAGCAGAAAAGCTTATGGAAAAAGATGCGGTCATGGAGAAGGCGCGGGCGGCGAAAGAAAATGGCTCCACGCGATTCTGCATGGGCGCGGCGTGGAAGGGTGTGCGCATGGGCACGCCGAAATTTAATCAGGTGCTCGACATCGTGCGCGATGTCAGCACGCTCGGCATGGAAGTCTGCGTTACGCTCGGCGAACTCGGCGGCGATGAAGCGCACGCCTTGAAAAAAGCTGGCGTCACCGCTTACAATCATAACATCGACACCTCGCCGGAGCACTACCCGCACATCGTCACCACGCATACGTTTGATGATCGACTTCGCACCATTCGCCACGCGCAGGAGGCGGGCATGAGCGTCTGCTGTGGCGGCATTCTGGGACTCGGTGAAAAAACGGATGACCGCGTGAAAATGCTGGAAGTGCTCAGCAGTTTCAATCCGCAGCCCGAGAGCGTGCCGATCAATCTGCTCATGCCGATCAAAGGCACGCCGATGGAAGGCAACGAGTCTGTCGATGTCTTTGATCTCGTGCGCATGATCGCTGTTGCGCGCATCGCGATGCCGAAAACCAAGGTGCGTCTCAGCGCGGGGCGTTATTCCTTGAGCAAAGAAGGTCAGGCGTTGTGCTACTTTGCTGGTGCGAATTCTATCTTCTACGGAGAAAAACTTCTGACGACGAAAAACCCCGGCGCGAATGAGGATATGAAGCTTTTGCAGGAACTTGGTCTCATCGCGCAAGCACCGAATCCTGCGATGAGTGCGCCTGAGGCTGATGTGGATAGGCCGTTGATGCCGTGTGTTGTTGGGTAGCGCGGGCTTTCAGCCTGCCGTTTCCGGCATCTTGCCGGGAACATCGAAACAAAACCGACGCGAAGCGCCGAAAAATCTGAATGCATTTTGCAAGATGCAAAATGCGGTCGGCAAGATGCCGACCGCGGCGGGCAAGCTGCCCGTCACACTCCAGAGCTTGATCACATTCCCGTCGGATGCTCGATGAATTCCCACGGCAGGCTGAACTTTTCGGATAAATGTTTTGCGAGCGCTTTCACGCCGAAGGTTTCGGTGGCGTAGTGGCCGCCGTAGAAAATGTTCACGCCGAGTTCTTCGGCGAGGGTGTAGCTCCAGTGCGGGCCTTCGCCGGTGATGAAGGTGTCGATGCCGAGGGCTTTCATCGCGGCGACTTCTGAGCCTGCGCCGCCGGAGACGATGCCGATCTCGCGCACGGTTGAGGGGCCACCCGCGCAGACGTGGGCTTTGCCGCCGATGGCTTTTTCCAATCGCGTTCGGAGATCATTGCGCGAAATGTTCACGCTGGCGCGGACGCCGATGTTGTAGTTCTTGAACGGGAAGAATGGTGTCCATTCGCATTCGAGTTCGAGCGCCTTGCCGAGCAAGATGGAGTTGCCGAGTTCAAGATGTCCGTCCAGCGGCAAATGGGCACTATAAATTGCGATATTGTTTTCCTGAGATGACTTGAGCTTTTCAAACAAGGCTCCGGTGATCGGTTGTGCGCCGCTCCAGAAAAGGCCGTGATGCACGAGGAGCAGATCGCAGCCGCGCGCGACGGCTTGTTTGACGACGGGAAGATGGGCGTCCACGGCAGCAGCGATTTTGGTGACTTCGCCTTTTGCATTTTCAAGCTGCAGGCCGTTGATCGCGTTCGGATAATCTGGCACGGTGGCGATTTGTAGGAGGTCGTTCGTGTGGGCGACGAGGTCGGAGAGTTTCATTTAGCGAGCTTCGCATAATCGAGTGACAGCATCAATGAGAAGGAGCGCGGGTATGGCGAAGCCTACTCGCCTTTTTTCGTCTGGAGGTTAGCCACACCGAAGACCAAATTTTAGGCGAGTGGTCTAGCGACATTGACTCGGCTCCCGCCTCGCCCTTCGGGTAGCCTCTGGCTATCTGTCTCGTTCCACTCGGCTCTCGCGCTCCATCTTTTTTAGAAGTTATGCGCGTATGGCGAAAATCGCATCCCGTCACATCGAAGCCATGCGGTAGCCGGAGCCGCGCGCGCAGTGTTCATAGAGATGACTGCACACGGCGTTGGCGGGAAGGCTGCCGGAGCGCGGGATGCCGGGCAGTTCTCCGATGAGAACAGGCCAGTCTTCGGAGTCTTCTGGCACGCGACCGTGTGAGCCTTTCACGAGCGAGGCATCGAGCGGGATGACGTCCATGAGATAGCGGAAGCCGAGGGTTTTACGCAGCAGTTTCCACGCGACTTTGAGTTTGGGGTATTTGATTTGCGGGTCGAGGAACAGCTCCACGGGGTCGTAGCCGCACTTGCGATGGATGTCCACGCAGCGGGCGTAGTCGGGCGCTTTCCGGTCGTCGAGCCAATGGTAATAAGTGAACCAACTGCGGAAGTCGGAGACGGCGATGAGGTCGCCGCTGCGCGGGTGGTCGAGGCCGACGAAGAATTTTTCCTGCTTGCCGAGGACGTTCTGCACGCCGGGCGTGTTCTCCAGAAGTTCGCGGACTTCGTTGGTGATGGAGGGGTCGTTGATGTAGATGTGCGCGAGCTGGTGATCGGCGATGGCGATGGCCTTGCAGCCGCCGGGATCTATGGATTCGCGTCCGAGTTCGTCTTTGATGCTGAGCCAGCCTTTCTCGCGGAAGAGGCGATTGAGATGAACGGGACGATCCACCGAGGTGATGCCGTATTCAGAAAGGAGAATGACTTTGATGCCGCGTTGTTCGTAGAAGCGAATGAGACTGCCGACGACATCATCGACTTGCTTGAGCGCGGGCGTGATTTTATCAAAGTCCAACCCGTAGCGCTGCAAGTCGTAATCCAGATGCGGCAGATAGACGAGCGACAAGCTCGGCCAGCATTTTTCTTCGATCCATTTCGCGGACTCTGCGATCCAGGCGGTGCTTTGAATGTTGGCACCGGGGCCCCAGAAACGTTGGAAGGGGAAATCGCCAAGGTCTTTTTTGATACGCTCGCGCAAGCCCATCGGCTGGGTGTGGACGTCGAAAACTTTTCGTCCATCCGCCGGATATATCGGGCGCGGCGTGATGCTGAAGTCGGCGGTGGAGTGCATGTTATACCACCAGAATAATTTTGCGCAGGTGAACTCCGGGTCCACGCGGCGGAGGGCTTCCCAGAGCTTCTCGCCGCTGACGAGGTAATTGCTTTGTTTCCAGAATCGGTGCTCGGCATACTCGCGATCATACCAGCCATTCCCGACGATGCCGTGATCGCGCGGTAGTTTGCCAGTGAGGTAGGTGCTCTGCGCGGAGCAGGTCACGGCGGGCAGTCCGGGATGGATGCGGGCAATGGTGTTGCGCTCGATGAAGGCGCGAATCTGCGGCGCGGCATCCGTGATGAGGCGCGGAGTGAGGCCCACGACGTTGAGGATGGCGGTGCGCTGCATGGGGCGGATTATGAAATGGGAGATGGAAGTTAGCAGATGGGGGATCGGCAAACGAGCGTATAAACGCTAGCGAACGTCGGGAATATAACTGGATTTACTTCCCCGTCTTCTATCTGCCAACTCCTATCTTCGGGCTTGGCCTAAGCAACCCAGTGCTGAATGATGGCGACGACGAAGACGGCCTTGGTGATGGCGTGGAGTAACTGATCGGTGTGAAAGCCAGTCAGGCATTCGCCTTTGATGAAATCCAGGACGAGATGCACCACGAGTTCGGCAAAGGCGAGAACAAATCGCCCCGTGATGAGCCAGACGCATCCTGCGTGGATCAGGCTGTGCGCGAACAGGCAGTGAACCCAGAGGCCCTCGGGCAAGGTTCGTGCCGGATCGCGGTAGCGGCGATTTTTGTGGAGGGCGAGGAAGTCGCCTTGCAAGGGGTAGTCGGCCAGTGCGTGCCCGATGATAAGGGCAAAGAACAATTTGATGCCCTCGTTGAGCGTGTGCGGATTGGCCAGATCAAGCATGTGGCAGATTCATTTCATGCTGCCATGCGGATGGCAAACGGTATTATGCGGCACTTCACGCAGATCGTGCGAGGGGCCATCTCGATCAGGCCACTCCCGAATGAAGAATCTGGCCCATCATGGCGACTTTTTCATTGGTCTCGCGCAGGCGTTTGCTGAGGGTGCTGGCAATGCCGATGAGCAAATGAGCGGCGGGCAGCGGGCTGGCGTTCATGAATTCCTCAAGGCTCTGGCGGTCGATGCGCCAGACTTGGGAAAACTCCACTGCCGTGACGGTGGCGCTGGCGAGTCCTGGGTGGAAGATATTGATTTCGCCAATGGTTTCGCCGGGCCCGATTTTTCCGAGCAGCACCTGCCGCCCCTGGCGCATGGTGGTGGCGTGCAGCGTGCCCGCGATGACGAAGTAGAGCGAGTCCTGGGTGTTGCCGTCCTCGATGAGCACCTGGCGGTCATGCACCGGGCGGAATTCGCCGTAGGAGCTGAGCAATTGCCGGTCGTCGTTTCCGAGAGGTTCGATGATGCCCTTGGCTGGAAGTTCGGGGGTGGAGAAGCTTTGTGTGCTCATAGTATAAGGGAAGTGAATGGAAGCCCCATTCTTCAAGAACTTGTGCGTCGTGGCAAGTGAAGAAACGGAAAGAAAATGTATCGAGCCGCGTATGTCTTGATGATCCTGTTTTACTGCAGGGTCAAAACTGCGGTAATTTTCCTCTGGATTTTGTCACCGACCGTTTCAGAATGCCTTCCCTCCAAACTCAACCCACCCAAACTCACATACGCCATGTCCGAAGAGATCAAACAACAATGCTGCCGAATTGAATTCGCATTTGCCCACCTGATCCTGCGCCTTTGGGTCGGGATGCGCCTCTTCATGGCTGGGGTGGACAAGTTCAGAGCTAAAGGCTCGCTGGATTTGGCCAAAGAGAATTTAGAGAAAAATCTGCTACCCATCATGGATCTCATGGGCAATAACGCTATATTTCTTCCCAAGGCATTAATTGCTCCTTACTTTTACGCATTGACATACGGGTTGCTAATTTTTGGTGCACTCGTCATCGTTGGATTATTCACCCGTCTCAGCTTGCTGGCAGGTGGTTTAATTTTCGTGTCTCTTGCTTTTGGATTGCTGGCATTGCCTGATGATAGCCAAGGGGTGATGCGCGGCATCGAAGTCGCCATAACGGCATTTGCGTTAGTAACTGCGCGCGGCAACCAGCTTTCCGTGGACGGACTTTTCGGATGTTTCTTTCGTAAGAAAGCTGAGTAATAGAGACAACTGATTTTCCCAAAACCTATACGGCATGACTTCTTCATCCACCCCTCAATCTACTCCAGGCTTTTCAAGATTTCTTGACCGGCGAAATTTCCTCCGTTCATCAGTCAATGCAGGAGCTGGCATGCTTTTAGTGACTAGCAAAAGTGCTATTGCACAGCAAGAAGCAGGTGGACGCACAATCAAATGCGCCCTCGTGGGTTGCGGTGCCCAAGGCGAGACATTACGCATATCTTCAGCGACCGTTCCTGGTATCCAGTGGGTAGCAGTGGCGGACGTTTGGAAATATAACCGCAACCCAGTTGCGCTGCGGATGGCTAGGGCTGAAAACAAGCATCAGGTAAATGGCTCTATAAATCAATACGACACCATAGAAGAACTGCTCGACAAAGAGAAGGAACTCGATGCTGTTTTCATTGCCACTCCAGATTTTTTACATGCCCCCTTTTCCCGCATGGCACTAATGAAAGGGAAAGCTGTCTATTGTGAGAAAATGATGTCCAACACAATCGAGGGTGCTCGTGACATGGTGAAGGCACAGCAGGAGACTGGCGGCATCTTCCAGATTGGCCACCAACGACACAGCAACCCGCGTTATCTTCACCTGCGAGATAAAGTCATCAAGAAGCACAACATGCTTGGCCGTATCACGCACGCTTATGGCCAGTGGAACCGTGGCGTTTCCCAAAGCGTGCCATTGGGCATGCCGAAGGGACAAGAAATCGCGCCTGAGTTTCTAGCTAAATATGGCTACGAAGACGCATTTCAGTTCCGCAACTGGCGTTTCTTTTCCAAGTATGGTGGTGGCCCAATTGCGGATCTTGGAGCGCATCAAATTGACATGTTCAATTGGACTTTCGAGTCCACGCCAGTCTCCATTATTGCCACTGGTGGCGTGGATTACTATGACGGCACAGATGGTAGAGCGAAGTATGAATTGCCTGATAATGTTATGTGCATCTACGAGTATAACTTAAGCAAGGATGCAACAAAGCCGCAAGTCGCCCGCGCTTACTATCAAGTGCTTACTACAACATCATCACAAGGAGCCTATGAAAAATACATGGGCATCAACGGCGCGGCAGTTATTTCTGAACTCGATAAAAACGGCAACCAAGTTTACCGCGAAGCCAGTGCACCAGCATGGGACGAGTTCGCCGAGGGTGCGAATCCGCTGGTGATACGCGCACCTTCTTCTGTTTACAATAAAATATGGGAAAAAAACAAAGCGTGGCCGCCTTGGAATCGCCCCGAACCTTGGCTCGACATCAGGGCGGGTGTTGCGGATGTTCGGGAGAGCAAAGGGCTCGACCCATTTGAGCTTCCCGTAGTTCTAATCGGGAGACCCCACTCGCCTCACATCCAGAATTTCATCGAGGCCGTGCAGATGAAGAAATACGAGCATCTGACCTGCCCGGTGGAAATGGCCTTCAAATCCTGTGTGACCGTGCTCTCCGCCTATGAGTCCATCAAGACCGGCGCCAAAGTCGTGTTCAAACCTGAAGACTTCAAAGTCTAAGTCAACGCGCACTACATAACTTCTCTCTTCTAACCCCCTAACAGTTCCCTATGAAAACCAACAAATACACAGTCCTTGTTCTGGGCGGCATTGCAGCCGTTCTTCAATTCGCCACCTTGGTGCGCGCTGACGATTTGGAGGACGTCACGCCCAAGTATCCCAAGCCCATGTTCGTCGGCACGCCTATTCCAACGGGTGCCATCGCCAATCTGGAGAAGCCCGACCCCGAGGCTGTCAAAGCCCGCCTCACGTTCAAGGTTGCCAAGGGCAGCACCAACCTTGCCAAGGGCAAGAAAGTTACCAGTTCTGACGACCTGCCCATTATTGGCACAACTGATCTGGTGACGGACGATGATCTCGATGGTGCCGACGGTTCCTTTGTGGAACTCGCCCCAGGCCCGCAGTGGGTGCAGATTGACCTTGGGGAATCAAGTTCCATCTCCAAGCTCCTCGTGTGGCACTTCCACAAGCAGAGTGTGATCTATTTCGGCGTGGTCGTCCAGATCAGCGACGATCCGGAGTTCAAAGCTGGCGTGACCACCGTTTACAACAACGACGTGGATGACAAATGCAAACAGGGCAAGGGAACTGACAAGAACTATGTCGAAACCAATCATGGCCGCCTGATTGACGGCAAAAATACCAAGGGCCGCTATGTCCGCCTCTGGTCAGCAGGCAACTCTGCGAATGAAATGAATCATTATGTGGAAGTGCAGGTTTACGGCAAAGCCGCCAAGTAAGGCTTTCCTCAGACTTTAACGATTTGTTGAAATCGCCGCCGGGTAACTGGCGGCGGTTTTGTTTTGTGCAGGGGATTCAATGAAGCTTTTACCTGCCTTTGCGGGATGTCTCCTTATCGGCATCCGGTTTGGACTCATTTTTTAGCACGCGGATTTTCTTGTTGATCGTATCGATCTCATATCTGCCCTCCATGGCAAAGACCATCTGCTTGCGATAGTCGAAGGCCCACGCTGCGATCTCGAAGACGCGTTCTGGTTTTGGAAACGCATTCCAACGGAATTGCTCTGTGAAACCGGCGACCCCCTCTTTTTCCAAATTGCCGCCCCCAATATGGACGAACTGGGTGTCGCGCCCAAGTGTTTGCAAGAGATAGAGCGGCAGTGCAGAAACTTGTGCGACTTGGAAAATTTGCCAGTCGCCGTGTTCGTCTTTGTAAGTGAAAAAGACACCGTCAGCCACCCGATCACGACGCGGGAGTGCGGCATAACCGTGCGCACTTAAATACTGATTGCCTTCCTCGTCTGTAATTTGATTGATGCCGGCTAGCTTCGCACTGTTTTCATGAAGAATGAGATCAGCTATGGCGAAGTTATCTAGTCTTATGTTTTTCAGCATCGGCCTTTCCAGCAAGCCCAGGCTGTCAGCCCTGCTGGCATGCGTTCTGTTGCTGGGAACCTCGTCATTTAATTTCATCAGTTTGTAAAACATGGTGCTCGTTGCTCCACGCAGCCGAGAAGATTCCCACATTTCCATCATGCGCATGCCGTGCGCCCAGGCCACGGTTTGCAAGGTGATGAAGGCGGTGCATGAAATGGTGCAGGCGGCCCTCAATCGCAGACTGACATTGGCTACTGCCCTCTGCTCCAACCAGTCTTGCGCAATCAGCCATGCCAATGCAATGAGTGAGACGGTGAGCGGCACGGCGTGAATGATATATCTCGCTGCCAGCACGTTGTTTCCGCTGGTGGTGGCGTAAAGCCGACCCATGGCGACCAGCAATCCGCACGCGATGGAGTAGGAGCCGAACAGGAGCCAGGGCAGTAACTTCTCGCGAAGTTCGATACGGCGGATATTGATGAAGAAATACGCCGTCGCAAAAAGAAACAGGATGAATAAAACGGTGCCGATCCACAGGCTCGCATCCATCATGCTGATGCTGGTGCCGCGGCAGAGGTGATTGCCGAGGAAGCGCATGACATAAGGGATGGAACGGCCGGGTTCTTTGAAGAAAGCAGACGTATCGTGGCCGAGGGCTTTCTCACCAGGCATTAACCCGTAGGTGAAGGCGGGATCTTCTTCGTTCACCAGATTCGTAAAATAAAGTCCGACAGTGATGCCGAAAACCGCGAGCCACGATACCGTGAAAATCCATTGGGCGCGTCGCTCCTTGATCATGCCGCCAATGAAGACCAGCGGGAGTGGCAACAGCCACACGAGCAAACCGGATGCCAGCGTCTGGGTGGCGCAACTTGCGCAAATCACACCAGCGATCCATTTGAACCAGAGTGGCCATTTGCCCGTGAAAATCACTAGCGTCAAACTCAGGAAGAACGCCGGGCAGACAACCTGAAACATCATGGGCCAGAGCACGATGCGATATAGCAATGGCGTGAAAATGGTGATTGTCATCAACGCCAGCAATGGCCACCGGGTGCTGAAGGTCTTGCCTGTGGTGCGGCGCAGCAGCACTGCCACGTTCCAGCTCATCAGCGAGAGCAAGATCCAACTGACCCACATCCACTTGGTGTAATCCGTGGGCCACAGTTTGTGCAGCGTCATGATGATCACGCGCACAAAGGCCATGCGGTGCTCCATCTGCACACGGAAGAAATCATGGATCGTGAGATAATGATCATCTTTGGCGAGCGTCCACAGAAAGCCGTTCGGCTCTTTGGCAAACTGATGCACAAACATCCAGTCATCGAGGAACGGAATGTTCACCATGTGCTGTCGCATTAGGAGGAACAAGGCGACGCCTGGTGCAAGCACGAGGAGCCACGGAAAGATCGAACACGCTGCACGCCATTTATTGAGGAGTAACTTCGGAGAGTTGTTCATGCAGGTCACGTTTTTTCTCCACATGACGGAATCATGCGGCGACTGACTAAGGCATCAGTCAGGGGGCGCGGCAAGAATTTCTTTGCCACAATACAGCCACATTCTGCGGCAGGCGCTCTGGTAACACGGGCCTCCGGCCTGTGGGTTCATCAAGCGTCCCGCTTGATGCGAAGGGGGATATAACGGGCCAAAATATCTTCACACACTCAGCCGGAACGGCTGAGATGCTTTTTCAAAAATCTGCTAAGGATTCTTTGCCAGACGCGGCCTAGGTGTGCGTCGCAAAATAGGGACGAATTTTTTCTCCCAATTGCGCTGAATAGAGCACGGCGCCTGATTCATTGAAATGCGTGCGGTCAGCCATGTTGTCGGCATCACCGCCGATTTCCGCAGGGTCCAAGTAACGGAGTATGGCCTTGGGTCTGGGTCTGAGGGAATCAATGTAGGCGCAGTAGTCCTGATAGCTTTCGGCAAAACGAGGGTCACTCTGCATGTAAGCCGCCACCTCGGGATGAACCGGAATTTGGTGTATGACTACGGGCACATGATGCTCCTTCATCCATTGCAGCAAGGAGCGCAGCGCAAAATCCTGAAAGCTGGAAATTTGCCAGCTACCCACCATTTTTTTTGCGACTTTTTCCGGGGCAATGGTGTGCCTGTCTTTTTTGACCCTGTCTGGATTGATGCCGATTTTCCAGTCTTTTCCGGGTTTGATGCGTTCATCCAAATCAGGATGGAGTTTCTTCCATTTGAAGCGTCTCAAATCGGCGATAGAAGAACTCAGGCCTCAGATGGAACTGTCGCGCTTGATGCAATCACTACTCCAAATGGTGAGCCAATTAAGAACATCGACGCCATAGAAGGTGGGGTATCTACAACTGGGCAGCCTAGTGAAATCTGGGTTATTAGTGTAACTGGTAACGCGGAGCGCGTCTCGCCGCCGCAAGTGCATGGAACAAATCCCGTCATCTCACCCCGATGGTAAATGTGTTGCGTTTACTGCGCAGTATCTCCTTGGTGGGGCACTTAATTCAAAAGTGCTTATGATAAAAGACCGGTCAAGCGGCACTCTGAGTTCCTACGCAGAAAGAAAATATGGCGCTGACTGCGAAATCTCACCAGTTGATTGGGTCGAGAATGGGAAAGTTCTACGTGTAATTGAGGACTGGGGGTGAAACGGGTGGACACATGAAACTTAAACAAGTCCGCGTTGAGTGATAACAAATTCTGATTTCCCGGATTCGGCATTCAACTGGGCCGGTCTTTCGTGCATTCCGCCACCACGGTCACAGGGCGTTTCTTGACCTCCTTGATGATGACGGCCAGATATTCTCCGATGATGCCCATGCAGAAAAAAAGTGCGCTGGCGATGAAGGATAAATAAAGCACTAGCGTCGCCGTGCCGGCATTGGCACCGATATGGTAGCCGAAGATGCT
>JAYVQB010000557.1:0-12956 GCA_043757085.1 Verrucomicrobiota bacterium | reverse complement strand
TCTGGAAGGCCAGCGGTCATGTGGACACCTTCGCGGATTTAATGCGCGAGTGCTCGCTGACCAACAAACGCGTGCGCGCCGATCACGTCGAGCCTCAGAGCGGGGCCGTGATGCAGTTCACCGGGGCGCATTCACCGACCGGCTGGAAACTTGATCGCACAATCACGGTGTTGATGAAACAAGGCGAGCACATCGAAAGCTTTCGCAAACGTGTCCGCACTCTCATCGCATCCAATGCCGGAAACGCGGCGGGTAAGATTGAGGAAATCATCTTGCTCGATGAAACGAAGACTGACGTCGCCAATGGCTCAGTTGATTACCATCCTGAAACCGGCGGGCTATTGAATGAAGCGCGCCCTTTCAACCTGATGCTCAAGACTTACCTTGGCCCCACTGCCACCGAAGAAGACATCACCTATCTTCGCCCCGAAACTGCTCAGGCCATCTTCGCGCAATTCAAGAACGTCTTCGATTCCTCGCGTGTGAAAGTTCCTTTCGGCATCGGCCAGATTGGAAAAGCATTTCGCAATGAAGTCACACCGAAGAACTTCACCTTCCGCAGCCGTGAGTTTGAACAGATGGAACTGGAGTTCTTCATCAAACCCGATGAAGCCGTGGAGATCATTCACGGCAGCGTCGCACCTTGGAGCAAGGACGCCGATCTCAGCACGCCGCAGCCGAACTGGGGCTGGGAAATGTGGCATCGCTACTGGGTGCAGGAGCGCACGAAATTTTACGCCAGCATCGGTCTCGGCCCAGACGTGCTGGAGTATTTCGAGCAGCCCAAGGAAGACCTCGCGCACTATGCGCGCGCCTGTGTGGACATCCTGTTCAAGTTCCCCTTCGGCACCGACGAACTCGAAGGCATCGCCGCGCGCGGAGACTTCGATTTGAGCCAGCATCAAAAACACAGCGGGAAAAATCTCGAAGTCTTCGATGACGAACTCAAAGCCGCCGCAGTGAAACTCAGCGACGAGCAAAAGGAAGCGATGATCCAGAAACGTCTCGCTGTTGAAAACGCGAAAACCAAAGGCGCGATGCCCGAGTCCGAAGTTCGCGCTTGGTTTGACCGGCTCTTCAAAGGGAACTATCTCCCGCACGTTATCGAGCCGTCCGCCGGTCTCGACCGACTCGCCCTCGCGGTGCTCGCTCATGCGTTTGAGGAAATCGAGAAGGTCGATGACAAGGGCAAAAAGGAAGTCATCACCGTCATGCACATCCATCCGCGCATCGCGCCGATGAAGGTCGGCGTCTTTCCGCTCGTAAAGAACAAACCAGAAATCGTGGGCAAAGCGCGCGAAGTCTATGACCTGCTCAAAAAACATTTGAACTGCTTCTGGGATGAAGGTGGCAGCATTGGCCGACGCTACGCCCGCCAAGACGAAGCCGGAACGCCCTTCGGCGTCACCATTGATTTCGATACCCTCGGCGAAAAAGGCCCGGAGCTACTCGATACCGTGACCGTGCGTGAGCGCGATTCACAGAAGCAAGAGCGCATCGCGATCAAGGATTTGCTGACGTATCTGCTCGGCAAGATATGACCACTCAAAACGGAGCGCGGGACTTTAGCCCGCCGCCATTCCCCGGTGCGGCCTAAACGCCCGCGCTCCTGTCTGCGATGAATCTCAAACAACTCCGCTCATCACTCCGCCTTCTAGCAACTCCAGAAAAAGCGGAGGGCGCGAAGCGATTCTTCAAGACCGGCCCCGGCGAGTATGGCGAGGGCGACAAATTCCTCGGCCTGACCGTTCCGCAAATACGCTCGCTCGTGAAGCCAAGCGATGCGCTCAATGAAAACGAGGTGCTCACCTTGCTGCATTCTGTCTGGCACGAAGAACGTTTGATCGCGCTGTTGATACTTGTGCGCCGATTTGAAAACGCGAAACGCGACGACACCACCCGCGCACATCTTATAAAAATCTATCTCTCAAATACCGCCCACATCAACAACTGGGACTTGGTTGATACCAGCGCGCCGCAATTGCTCGGCGTCTGGTTGCTCACCCATGATCGGGCGATTCTCGACAAGCTCGCCCGTTCCAAAAATCTCTGGGAGCGTCGCATCGCCATAGTCGCCACGCAGGCCTTCATCCGCGCCGGACAGTTTGATGACACCCTCCGCATCGTGCGCAGCTTGATCCATGACCAGCACGATCTGATGCACAAAGCCTGCGGCTGGATGCTGCGCGAAGTCGGCAAGCGGGACCAAGCCGTGCTCGTGCAGTTTCTCAACAAGCACGCGGCAGATTTGCCGCGCACCATGCTGCGCTATGCCATCGAGCATTTTTCTGCGGCGGAACGGCAACTTTTTTTGTGCTTGGGCCGCTAGGTGCTCGCTGGCTCACGCTGCATTTTTCAATCAGGTCTCATCGTCGCCAACGGTATTGAAGACTTCGATTTCATATGATCCATTCGCTTATTGGCGATCAGGTCTCGGGATTCTCCAGAAGTCGGGCTGGAAGATCGCGAGCGCCATGCATGATACGTTCGACACTCAGAGTGTCTCCCGCTTGGTAAAAGATGAGGTGCTTATCAAACGGTCGCGCAGCGTGGGCGCTGCGGATGCCCGCGAGTTCGCGGGGATTGGAAATGGCGTCGGAAACCGAGGTCCGGGTGGATGGCCAGCTCTTGAATCGTCTGGTGCACGGCTTTCAAGTATCGCTCAGCGACTTCCACGTCGGCATTCTCCAGATAGCAGCGGTATTGCAGGATAATGTCCTGCTCTGCACACAGCGCTGATGATGTCCGGCAGGCTCATGCGCGGGCGCTTTGACGAATGCGGTCGAGTGTGGAGGCATCGTAAACCTGATGGGGCGAACGGACGCCCTCTAGGATGGCTGCCTCCAGCGCCGGTGATTCATCAAACTCCTGATGCTCCAGAACACGCAAGGCTTCGCGCACGACATCGTTTTCATCGGAATAGCGTCCGGTGCGAATGAGCCGGTCAACAAGCTGATGCAGGGCAGGCGGCAGGGCGATGGTCATGATTGGACTTTACGAATTGAATGATCGTTTGTCGAGTTCTCTGAAAGGCTTTGCGAAGCTGTCGATCCCAGAATCATGGAACCTTTTCCAACCCCAACTTACGGCCTGCTTGGATGGTGAGCGTTCGTGCTCGCAACTTTTCCAGCATCCTGATCTTCTCTTCGAACGGCATGGCGGCGAGCTTCGCGCGGTAGGCTCGTTTGCTTTCAATGAGGCGTGTGATCCATTCACTCATGGTTCGTCAGGGCTAAGAAAACGTTTCCCGAAGGTCTCCCATTTGTCCAACAGGTTGTGACGTGACAAAACGGCATCCAGTTGCAAGGTGTCGAGCACTCCGGTCTCGATAAATTGCAGGATGCGGGCGAAGTCCTTGGCGCGCCCAGTGTTGAGCGCGATGGCAACGAGATGCTCGGCGGTCATGACCCAGACCGGAACGCCTTCCACCTGAAGGGCCACGGCTTTGGCAATGGCTTCTTCTTCCAGTGGACCGGCAGGCGGGAGAAACTGCACGGGCCAGTCGCCAATGATGAGGTATTCGCCCTCGGCCTTGTAACCGCGTGGCAGGAGGTAGTCATACACCGGCCCCAGGGTGAGAAGCGGGCTGCTGGTGGCCTGGGAAAAGAGCACAAAGACATCCACGCCCATGGTGGCGACAGGCTCCAAGTAAAACGTGGCCCCGACGGCTCCGCCGATGGCATAGCGCCCGATCACACTCGCTGCTTGCATTTGATTGAGGACGATGAAGGTGTCTTTCATGCGGATTTCAGCCCTGGAGAGTGAGGACGAGGCGCTGGAGTTCGGCCACGATCACTTTAACTTGGGCGAGATCATTGTCAGCACCAAATGAGAACCGCACGCATTGCCGCGCCGCATTGCCAGATTTCATCGCCGCAATGACATGCGAGGGGTCAGGCGAATCCGCGAGGCACGCGGAGCCGCTGCTGGCGCAGATGCCTGCTTGGTCGAGGTAGATCACTTCCGATGATGAGGAGTTCGATGATGCAGTTCAATCGGCACAGAGATTCATCGTCCGGCACTAGCATGAACTGCTCAATAATCAATCAACGCCACCACGAGAATCAGCGCACCATAAGCCGCGCCGCCGAACAGAGTGAGATTCCAGCGTGCCTTGTTCTGCGTGACCCAGTTGATCCAATCGCGCATCAGATAAGGCATCCCGACGAAGAACATCCCGCCGATGATCCAGCCATAGGCCAGAATGGGCAGCAGCAAGCGGCTGGTCTGAGGATGCAAGAATGCCGCCTCCAACACGGGCGACGCGGCCATCAGCATCAGGGCACCGAGCGCGCGCACGGCGAGAAATTCCGGCACGAACACACTGACCAGAATGAAGGTCACGGGCACCAGAACCATCAGTCTTTCGCGCCAGTGGTAGAACTCGCCCATGTCCATGTGAGTCACCAGAAAGAAGCCCCAGACGGAATCCACCAGCAGCAGCGCGATGCCCCAGACGCGATGCCGTGGGAAGTTTTTAGCCAAGCCAATCGACTTCTCGCCACCCAGCCAGAATCCAAGATGCGCCAGCAATAACAGAGCGCCAAGCACCAGCCCGGTTTCCTTGAGAGGAATGCCCGCGCCGTCGGAGTTTTGACGGTAAAGCCAGTCGTAGAAGTGTTGCAAGTTCATCAGCGGGACGCGCCGCGTGGCGGCGGGTGTGTTAGTTCGCCAGAACTGCGCCCGCGTAAAGCATGAAGTTAGCAAACTGTGGGATCATGGCGCTTCCCGCTTCTTCACTGCTGCCCCGTCTTTGACCGAGTCCGGCGGGTGCAATAACACCTCCGCGCCTGCTTTCAATCCGCCCAGCACTTCCGTCATGCGTCCGTCGGTGTGACCGGCTTGCAGAGTAATTTTACGCGCCGTGCCATTGTCGAAAACAAAGGTCTTCCACTCACTGCCTTCGCGGAACAGGGCGCCCGCAGGAACGAGCAGCACATCATCACCGTGCCAGACGGCCACGCGGACTTCGACTCGATAGCGGTCGCCGAGCTTCTGCGCTTCTGGCGGCGGATTGATGAGATCGCTCAAAACATAGACGCGCTGTTCCTCGACGCCGAGCGCACTGACTTTCGTGAACGCGGCTGGCTCGACACGCCGCACGCGACCTGCCAATGGATTCGCTCCGCCCCATTGTTCAATCGTGACGGTCGCGCCCTCTTTAATAGCAACCGCATCGCGCGAAAGAATTTCCGCCTCGATCTCAATGTCGGACTTGTCGCCCACTTCAAAAATCTGCACACCGGGCGTCACGATGGTCGCGCTCTCCTGCATGACGCGCAGCACGTAGCCGCTCACGGGCGAGCGAACTTCGATGACACTGCTGTCGCTCGGAGTTTCGATTTGCATCAGCGTGGCCTTCGCCTGCGCGAGTTCGTATTCTGCGATCTTTTGGGCAAACTCCGCCGCGCGGGTTTCGCGGGCGCGCATTTCGTAATCGCGTTCGGCGTTGTCGCGGTCGGTGTCGGATATGCTCTTTGTCTGAACCAACTTCTTGGCGCGCTCCCAATTTTGCAGCGCAAATTTTTCCGCCGTGTGCGCCATGTCGCGAGACTCAGCAGCTTTTAATTTGCCCGCATCGGCACCCTGCACCCGCGCCTCAGCCTCGGCTTTTGCGCGTGGATCGAGCAGTGGCGAGATAGCAGGCTCGATGCTCGCAAGTGTGGTTTCGCCCGCCTTCACCGGATCGCCATTTTTCAGTAGCACCCGTCGCATCTGTCCAGCCACCGGCGCGGAGACGACGTAGCGATTGCGAATGCGCGTCTTGCCTTCCTCCACCACATGCACCGTCAATGCACCACGCGTGACCGCACCCGCTTCGATCTCAATCGGTCGCGGACGCAGCCCCCAACCAATCAGCAGGAGCAAGCCGATGCCGAGTGTCCAAGTGACAAGTTTCCTCACGGTTGCGCTGGCATTGCCTTTGCGCCGGACTTCCCAAGGAGGGGTTTCGCTTTTTGTTTCGACAGTTTTTTGCATGTGCTGGTCCGGCAATCCTTGCGCTTTCGACATCGCGAATTTTATTTTATCCTCATCTGCCTCAAGATGTGGCCTTCGCGAGCTTTCTTGACACAGGCTTTCTTCGGCGAGCTGGCTTGACAATGAAGAAGCTGTTCCGGTTGCCTAGGACGCCGGTAAAATAATCTTCTGCGGCGAACATTTTCTCCAGATAAGCGACGAATTCTTGCTCGCTCTTTTGTTTGGCTTGGGGCTGCGCTTTCATGGTGGGATTATACTGTGACATCTCCCACGCGCGGCACAGGATGTCAATCCCGCGCCATTAGCACCATGACTGGATTCCTATGCCGCCACGATTATTTTCTGTCGCGATTATTTTCTTGCCAAACACTCAAAAACTTTTGAAGCTCAAGCCTATGAGCAAAGCTCGGCAAAAACATCTTGAGCGGGAGTGCAGGATGAATAAGTCCAAGGAAAAGGAATTGGTAAAGCTGGTTGCTAGACCAGTTCCGCTGTCCCGTAAATCTATTTTTGGTAGTGTCTTTGCAGTTGGTTTGTTGACGGGTGCCGGGATCATGTTCGCGCTTGGGCACAAGAACGACGATTCATCCGGCCAGCGTGTTTTGCCCGATGATAAAATGGTGAATCCGGCTGAAACTGAAATCACCCTCGGAGGGCTTGTGGACATGCGGGAGGAAAAGCTTGCCACAATGGACATTGCCGCCCTCAATCTTATTTGCAGCGAAGGACTGCCCGGCAGAAACAAGATGCCGGCTGCCGAACAGCTCAGAAAGATCGATCAAATGGCAGAGGCCGTGCGCCGGGAAACGATGCACAACTATCATCAGTTTCTGGAGAAGCCGCAGGAGTTTGAGCATTCGGAGCCATTTTATCGGGTGCTTGTGCTGAATTCGGTGCTTGGAAAGGATTTCGGCCTGCACTACAACCCTGCCAAGATCGCGCCCGCCACGATGGAAACCCTGCAAGACCATTCGTTTTATGAAAACGCAGATGACGTGTTTATCTCTGGATTGCTCGGCAACAACCACATGGGCACATGTTCATCCATGCCTGTGGTTTGCGTGGCGGTCGGACGGCGGCTCGGTTATCCGCTCAAACTTGTGGTTGCCAAGGCCCACCTCTTTTTCCGCTGGGAAGATGGCAAAGAGCGGCGGAACTTCGACTGCACCAACGGCATCAGCAGTTCACCTGATTCTTATTACCAACAGTGGCCGTTTCCCGTCAGCGATGATGAAGTAAAGCGTGGCTGGTATCTTCGTTCGCTTACGCCACGGGAGGAACTAGCGACATTCCTAGCTGCGCGCGGGGCCGTTCTCCGCTTTCATGGGCGGATCACCGAAGCTCTGCTTGCGCAGACGCAGGCTTGTTTGCTCCACCCTGATCATCCCGATCTCCAAACCGCTCTCGCCATGACTATCTCCCGGCAGGTTGGGGAAGTCGGCGGTCGTTCAGTCGAGCAGTCTGCTACCCCAAATTCGTCCGATCCTTTTGCCGAGGTTAGACGAATCGAAGCCATCAACGCGGACAATCAGGCTAGAATGCAGCAGCAACCGCCGATGCCTGTGAACCCGGTCTTCGCACGCTGACCGTAATCTATATCAACCCATAAATGACGATGAACACCCACACGCCACACCGTATTTTCATCCTGATGATGATGAGCCTTCTCTGTCTCGGGCGAGTTCAGGCCTACTACAATCCAGCGACGGGGCGGTGGCTCAGCCCCGATCCGATGGGCGAGGCAGGCTGCCCAAACCTGTATGGGTTTGTCAATAATCATCCCGTCAACTCGGTCGACGTTCTAGGTTATTACGAATCTGAAGGGCATTACTATGCGCCGTTCATTTTATTGAAGATTAATGGCTATTCTGGGAATCGATCTCAGAAAATAGCGTATTACTCCCAATACCCCGACCAAGACCCGCGGTATGACGCATTTGCAGCCGGGGGCAGACGAGTGTGGGATTTTCTTCGGGCCAAGCCGCTAGATCCATTTAACGCCCTTGTTCAGGAATTTGGGCATCAGTTGAATGGGGCGGATGCCCAAGAAATGCAGTGCTGCATCAAAAACTTTCTCAAGAAGAATTGGGATA
The DNA here is from genome assembly GCA_043757085.1 of Verrucomicrobiota bacterium. Classification (GTDB taxonomy): domain Bacteria; phylum Verrucomicrobiota; class Verrucomicrobiia; order Verrucomicrobiales; family Verrucomicrobiaceae; genus VFKE01. The sequence continues at coordinate 4,884 of JAYVQB010000557.1, read as the reverse complement.
CCCTCGCGGACTGGGAGCGTGGAGTTCTGCTTCACGCTTTTGGAGATAGCTATGCTCACACGAGTGCGGACGGAAAGCTGTATGTGGCTCCGGCGGGCCACACAAAAGATTCCCTGATGGGAATCAATCCCGATGACCCGGCGAACTACCCGGAGAGATTTCGAGCTTACCTTGAGGGCTTAAATGATGTTCTTGGCGGTGCTGCAAAACCTTCGCAGTTGGACGCCATTGCCTCCTCTATGACAACTCCACAACTATTGCGAGTCCCAGATCCTCCTGATCCCGTGTATCCACTTCCGCCTTCAACACATGCGCCTGTCTATGTCCACGACCGCGAAGCTGCCAAAGCACATACACGAGCGTTTGCCCAGGCGCTTGGACTTTCAAGTCCCTATGACCCCGACGATACCAAGAACCCATACGATCCATCCCATCTCAGAAAGGCACCAAGTCTGATCAAGGGCCTGCTCGAAAGGTTAAAAGCCGCCTGCCACTAACTTCTGTTTTCATGAAGATACATTGGCGAATTTTTCTGGGTGTTGCGGCGGTGCTTTCTTTGGTTGCAGTAGCCTTGCGGCATGCTCTCCCGACGGGAATTATGTTGAGCGTTATTCTTAATGTTGTTTTTTTTGCTCCAGCTTTTGCAACGTCCTACTTGATCGCGGGCTTATCAAACGAACACCTTTATCAATGGCTGAGTTGGGTGCAGCTATTAGTTTACTCACTTCTAATCGCAACGGAATTTCGCGGAAGGCGAGTTGTTCTGTTCTTTGTATTCGGAATTCACGGAATTGTGGCATTGGTTTGGACTTTCCTGCTGGCGACATACCGGCCCTGAGAAACTTCTGTTGTCATGAAGATACGCTGGCGAATCTTTCTGGGCATTGCGGCAGGGTTATGTTTGGCTGCTGAAGCTCTACGGCACGCAGCGCTCGCTGATGTTAAAGGGTGTGCTGTTCTCAGTTTGATCCTCTACATTCCTTCGTATGCTGCATGTTTATTGATTCTCGGTTCTATAAACGAACTACTTTTTCAATTGCTTAGTTGGCTACAGGCGTTGTTTTACGCCTTTCTAATTGCATCTGAATTTCGCAGAAGGCGAATTGCTCTTTTTCTCGTTTTCGGAATTCACGGGATTCTGGTATTGGTTGGTATTTTTTTACTGACGACCTATAAAACATAAGGTCTTGACTAAATTTGCCGCCAAAGGAGCATGTAAAACCCCATAAAACCACGCTAACAAACCGATGAAAGGTGCATCTAAACTAGGCAAGGCCCAAACATGAGAATGACTACGCAAAAATCTACTATGGGTGTCAACTAATCCCGCGCCTTCAACACCCCCACCATATCCAGTTTGCGCAACATGCGGCTGACGACGGCGAAGGACGCGACGGCGGCGCCGAGCACGACGACGATGGCGACGGCGTAGGTGGAGATTTCGATGTGGATGGGCATGCGCACGGCTTCGGTGCTGACGGCGGAGAGAATGAAATGCACGAGGCCGTTGCCGAACAGGAGACCGAAGGGCAGGGCGGTGAGGACGAGGATGGTCAGCTCGCCCAGCAGCACGGCGGCAACTTCGCGCTGGCTGAAACCGACCACGCGCAAGGTGGCCAGATCGCGATTGCGCTCGGACAAGGCGATGCGCGCGCTATTATACACGACGCCAAACGCGACGATGACGGCGAGCACGAAATAAAACGAACGCAGCGTGTCCACCATCTGGCCGGTGGTTTTGCGGAACGCGGCGAGCTGTTCTTTTTTCACGAGCACGATGGATGCGGCGGGGGTGTCCTTGATCTGGCGCATGAACTCCGGCCACTTCGCGTTGTCGATGGTGAGATACGCGCCGTTGATCGTCGCGTCCTCGCGCATGAGCTTGCGCAAGCCGCCGATGTCCATGTAGGCGGCGACTCCGGCGAAGTCCTCGATCAATCCGCGAATGGGCACGCGCAACACGGGCCGCTGGCCTTCGAGCACGTCGAGTTGCACTTCATCGCCAAGGCGCGCGCCGAGAACTTCGGCGAGTTTTGCCGACATCACGATGCCTTCGTCCGGCGGCACGATCGGGCTGGCATTGGCATCGAGCAGACGATTCAACTGACCACCGCGCGGCGTGCCAGTCACGGCGAGCTTGCGCGAGTGCGGCCCGAAACTGATGCGAGCTTGCACACTGCGCACTGGTTCAGCGGTGACGACGCCGGGCAGATGTTCGATGTCGTGGAATGCTTTGCCCGATCCCGGTTCGGTCAAAAACACCACGACATCCTGCCGCTGCGCGAGGTTCCATTGATAAGTCAGTAGATAGTCAATGCTGTTGCTCATGGAGCCGGGCAACACCATCAGGCCAGTTGCCAGCGCGAGTCCCGCGATGGTGAATATTGCCTGCCACGGGCGGCGCTCGATGTTGCGCAAGGCCATGCGAAACTGCGGACTGAACCAGCGCGTCAGTCCTAAACGTTCCAGTCGCGATGGTTTGAAATCCGCCGGCGGTTCGGGGCGCATTGCCTCCGCTGGCGGGAGATTCACCGCCTGACGCACCACGCCAATAACCCCGACCGTTGCCGCGCCCGCACTTACGAGCAGGGCGGAGCCGAGCGCGCTCCAGTCCATGCTGAAGTCGAGATGCGGGAAGCGAAAAAACATTGTATAAAGATTCACAAACCACTGGCCCATAAACCGACCGGCGACACATCCGATGACAGTGCCGATGACGACGATGACGAGCGCGAACTTCAAGTAATGCGTGCCGACATCCCAAGAGGAAAATCCCAGCGCTTTAAGTTGCGCAATCTGTTCGCGTTGCAATCGGATGAGTCGTGCGAGCACCGCATTCACCATGAATGCAGCGACACTTAGAAAGATGATCGGATAAGCCACCGAGAGCGCATGAAGCACACGCAACTCGTCATTGAGACGCGAGGCCGATGGCTGATCGCGTCGTGTGTAAGCTCCCGCTGCACCGTAGCGGGCGAGCAGGCGGTCGGCCTCGGCGATGACTTCCGCCTCGTTCGCGCCCGGTGCGAGATCGAGGACAAAGTTGTTGAACGCGCCATCGAGATTGTAGGCGATGGCGACCGCATGATAGTTCATCCAGAAGACGCCGAATCGCTTGTTGTCCGGCAGCGTTTCGCCCACGCGCGCTTCGAAGACGAACTCCGGTGACAATCCAATGCCGACAATACGCAACTCATCGCGATGACCATTGATTACCGCAGCAACGGAATCACCGGGCTGCAAATGATTGGCCTCGGCGAATGCTTCACTGACCACGACCTCGCGCCGGTCGCCGATTTGCGGCATTCGTCCGGTGCGCAGGAAAACGAGATGCAGCCTCTGCGGTTTCTCTTCCGGCAATGAAACAATGTGCCCCGTGGCCGGCTCATCCATGCCGGGAATATCCAGCGTCACATCCACGACGACGCGCGGCTCCACTGCGGCCACTCCGGCGATTTCTGAAAGACGTTCCGCTGCGGCCAGTGGTGCGCGTTTGCAGGAGCCGAAGATATCGCCCATGCGATTGCGCTCGTAATACGCATCGCGCGTGCCTTCCAGCGTGCGGATGAGCGAACGCGTGGTGATCATCATCATCAAGCCGCAGGCCATGACCAGCCCCACCGCGACTGTCTGACCCTTCATGCGGCCAATATCGCGGAGGAGTTTTCTATCGAGCGGGGCGAACATTTGCTGAACAAGTTAGCGCAATCAGTGATGATGTCGTGTAAACTCCTGCGTGATGTTTTCTGCAAAATGTTCCTCTGTGGCGCTGCTCGTTGCCGCCAGTGTGGCAGTCGCTGCCATTGAGCCTGCGGCTCCGGATTTGTTACTGCATGCCAGCGGTGAAAAATCCGCAGCCGCCCACGCCCATTTTCTCAGCGCGCGAATGCTGGAGGATGCGGGCCAGATGCGCGAGGCGTTGGGACATTACCTGGAGGCATTGAAAGCAGACTCCGCGAACGCAGAACTTTTGGAGAAGACCGCCGGGATCGCTGCGGACTATGGCAGTGTGGATCAGGCGTTGGGCATTTTGCGCGATGCGGTGAAATCGCCCGCAGCCAAGGCTGAACTTTATGCGGTCTTCATTCGATTCTGCGCTATGCATCCCGGAGAAAACAATGCGCAAATCAAGGTCGCGAACGAACTCGTGGAAGATGTGCTCAAGCGATTTCCCCAAGATGCCAGCGCTTATGAAACAGCGGTTGGTTTTCATCTCATGCAAGGTCAAAGGGCGGAGGCTGTCCGGGTCATGGAGAAGGCCGAAAAACAGGATGTGAAAGATGCGGAATTCTGGCTGCGCGTTGGGCGGGTGTCGGAAGATGTGTGGCCGCTGGCTGACGCGGATTTTCGCGCCGATCATCTCAAGAAAGTCAATGCGTTCATCGCTCGCGCCTTGCCGTATGCCACTGCGCAGAACAACGAGGACGCCACATTGCAGGTGGCGGATTATTATCTTTTGAGCAACCAGATTGCGTTATCCGCGTCGGTTTGCGAAGGTCTGGTGAAACGCAACGGCAGTCTGGACGCGCGCAAACGTCTGGTCCGGCTTTACGAAGCACTGGAAAGAAATGAGGACTCGTTCAAGGCGCTCGAGGAACTCGTGAAAGCCTTCCCGCAGGAAGTGGAGCATCGCAAGATTCTCGCAAACCAGTATCTGCAAATGCGCGAGATCGACAAGGCCGTCGCGCAACTCGAGGCCGCATTGCAAACGGGCGGTGGCGGCTTGAAGGACTATCTCCAGCTCTCCAATCTGATGCGACTGACCAAGCAGTCCGAAAAATTTCTTGAGTTCACCCGCCGCGCCGGAAAGCTGTTTCCCGGAGAACCGCGCGTGATGTATTTTCAGGCGCTGGCGCACATCCAGCTCAAGCAATATGCCGACGC
>JAYVQB010000556.1:0-13051 GCA_043757085.1 Verrucomicrobiota bacterium | reverse complement strand
AACTTAGCAGGCGATAGGCATTATCCATGGAACGCAACATGGACTCCTGCTGATAGTCGCTCATGCGGTCGCGGTTCGGATTCTTGTCGATGAGCTTCTTAAAAAGTTTATTCCGATTCTCGAAGCGACCGGGATCCATTCCTGGAGGCGGGCGCACGGCTTGCGCGGCCTGCTCGGGGAAGGGCAGATTCATCGGGCCGTGTTCATTGCCAAAGAATCCGCCAGTGGTGAAGGCTTTTAGTTCTTCCGATTCGCCCACACCTTCCAGTCTCTGGCCGATGTTGATGAACGCGGGCATCACCGGATTGCGCGGACCGAGAACCTTGGACATCCACGCGCCGAGATGGGGCGCGGCGACAGTCTGCGGCGGAACGTAGCCGGTGTGCCAGTGGTATTGATGACGCGAGTGCAGGATGCTGCCGAGGTCAGCCTGAATGTGTGAGCGGATCATGGTGCCGCGATCCATCACGCTGGCGATGTTCTCCAGGCCCTGACAAATTTTGATGTTGTCCACCTTTGTATTGATCGAGGGAAACGTGCTGCCCAATTCTTTAACAGGCGTGCCCACTTTGAAGGGCACATAAGGTTTGGGATCAAAGGTATCGCCAGCGGCCATGCCACCCGCCATCCAAAGAAGAATGCAGGAGTCTGCCGTGGCTCTTGGCTGGGTGATGGATTCCTTGGCCATCAGGCGGGGCGCACCGGTGCTCCATGCGGCGGCGCTGGCGGCGGCGAGTTGTTTCAGGAAATCGCGACGGGCGAGATACTCGGGTTGATTAAGATCGAAAGTGCTCATGATAATTTAATGGTTCAGTTGAAATTCCGGCAGCATGATAATGGCCCACAACAAATCTTCCACGCCCTGTTCGTTCACTCTTGCGCCGAGCGCTTCCAAGGCCGTGCTGTATTCGGCAGCACTAGGGTCGCGTGACAGTGCGAAGTGATAAAGCCAGTTTACCATTTCACCGGGAGCAGTCCAGTTCTGCGCCAGTATTTTATCGGCTCCAGTTTTCAGCATCGTGGCGAGGACGGGGCCGTTAGACAAATCAATGGCTTCAAGTGTTCCCAAGTCATTCGGTCTCATGCTGACAATCTGGTCGCGGTTCGGTCTGCCGAGCGTGCTCATCAGGAAATTGCATTTGACAAGACCGGCGCGCACCATCGGAGCACTCGAGCTGGTCACATCAGAAAGCAGCGAGGCGGCAGTCGCATTGATCGTTTGCGTCCAGACAGGCACTGGCGTGACTACCACTGCAGGCTTCCAGTCAGTGGGCGGTATTTTGAACTTGCCCGAATTTTCCGGCAGACTCGCTGTCCACTCCCATCCGGCATCACTGCTGATGCGCTGTTCCCGACCATCCTCGGTGATGATCAAAATCTCAACAAACAGGCCGGCTGCATTGGGGACATCAGCGGCGTTTTTGGCAACGACCAGAATTTGATTCGCATGATTGCCTTTCAATACTTTGTCCAACGGCACCGATTGCAATTTTTCCCATTCAGTGCTGGCGCTGACTTGTCGGCCATTCACGAAAAGCTTGTATTCATTGTCGCAGGTGATGATGGCCCCTGCCCGTTTGATGTTGCCCTTTACTTCAATGGATCGTTTTAGGGCAATGGTTTCTCCGCCTGCGGGCAAGCCGCCATTCGCAGCAGAGCTTCCCCAGATCCACTGGGCATGCAGCGCAGGCATCGAAGGCTTGGATTTGTCTGGCTTGCTGCGCACGACTTCAGCGTCGGGCTTGGCCGGAGCCGCGCCGGTAATCTGCCAGACTGCGTCCACGAATTGCTCGGCAGTCATCCGCTTGGTGCGCGGTCCTTGGAAAACATATCCAGCATCATCGGTCGTCTTGCCGACCACTTGCGCGGTGCTTTGATAAATTTGTGATTCGCAAATCAGCGCGAGTGTCTTCTTCAAGTCGTAGCCGCGCTCCGCGAAGTCCATTGCCAGATAGTCCAGCAAATCAGAACTCCACGGCTCGGTCTGCATGGAGTCCACCGGATGCACGATGCCGCGCCCCATCAAGCGATGCCACAGGCGATTGACGACGGTGCGCGTGAAGCGTCCGTTCTCACGATGAGTCATCAAGGCTGCGAGTTGCTTCTGTTTCTCTGACTGTTTCATGCTGGCGTCGATCTGACCGAGTTCAGGAAACAACCAAGAGGCTGTCTGCGTGCGCCCCACTGACTTGTCGCAGCGAAACACCTCAAGCGGCTTATCAGAAACGACGGCGGCAAGCCCGTAAGCTTCATCCAGTTTCCATCGGTCAACAAAGCTGTCGTGGCAAGATGCGCACTTCATGTTGATGCCGAGAAATGTCTGGCAGACGCTTTGCGAAAACTGGATGGGCACGGTCTGTCCCGCACTGACTTCGCCACGCCACTTAATGCCCTCGCTGTAGCCCGCGCTGTCTGGCGTCGGCGCAATCAATTCACGGGCGAACTGGTCGTAGGGTTTGTTTTCGAGCAACGACTGGTAAAGCCATTTCGTGATCTGCTTGCGACCATTGGTAATGAAACCGGTGCCGGTGTAATCGTTGCGCAAGAGATCGTTCCAAAATGTCAGCCAATGATCGGCGTAGGCGATGTTGTCGTTCAGAAGCGACTGCACCAGTCGCGCCCTTTTGTCGGGCGACTTGTCAGCAACAAACTTCGCGAGATCATCAGGCTCCGGCAGCAGGCCGATCAGATCAAGCGACACCCGCCGCATAAAGGCCGCGTCGCCCAAGGGCTGCGGGCGTCCCAGTTTGTTCTTGGCGAGATGTGCTTCAATGATCCGATCCACTGGATTAATCCGGCCTCCGACCACGGCGGGGAGTTCCACCTTGCGCGGTTTGAGCGGCGGCTCGTAGCTTTTTTTCTTGAACGCAAAACCCGGCTCCCAGTTTAATCCGCCATCAATCCACGACTTGAGTAATGCGACTTCTTCGGCAGAAACTCGCTTGCCCTTGGGAGGCATTTGCTTGTCCGGGTCGGTGCTGACGATGACCTCCAGTAGCGTGCTCTTCGCGCTGTCCTTCAAATCCACGACCGCTCCGTTCTCGCCGCCAGTAATGAAGGACTCGCGATCATTCATCGAGAGACCGCCCTTCTTTTTATTGCCCGTGTGACATTCCGCGCAGTGCTCGCGCAAAATGGGAACGATTTGATGCGAGAAATCAACCGGGGCTGCGGATGCGGCGGCGGCGGATAAAATCAGGGTGAGCAAGGGAGCGGAGGACATGAATGATTCGATAGTGATGGTTCTTTATATACTACGTCTGAATTCGTCCGATATATCTTTCACCTTGGGTTTTAAATCGCGTTCAAAATCGGCGCGGTCAGAAGGGTTCCGCGCCTTGACTTTGCGATCCCGCTTGGAGCGACGTTCCACGGTGATCTGCCGTTTCTTTTTGCGTCTTCTCAGCTTTTCGAATTCTTCATCCAGCTTGAGATAACCCGCAAAGCGTTCCGCATCAAGCGTGCCGTTTTCCACCGCCGCGCGGATCGCGCAACCTGCATCCGTGCCGTGCTTGCAGTCATGGAACTTGCACTGACTGGCGAGCAGTTCGACCTCGGCAAATCTTTCGCGCAGCGTAGTCTCATCCGTCCACATCTGCACTTCCTTGATGCCGGGGTTGTCAATGATGATGCCGCCTTTGCGGAGCACAAGAAGCTCACGCGCGGTCGTGGTGTGGCGGCCTTTGCCGGTGACTTCGTTGACCTCGCCAGTCCATTGATATTCGCCGCCGAGCAGCAAGTTGATGAGCGCGGATTTACCCACGCCGCTGGAACCGACGAAGGCCATGGAGATTCCCGGTTCGAGGAGTTTCTTCAAATCAGCGATGCCAGTTTTATTCTCCGCGCTGGTGACATGCACGAGCACGTCGTCGTGCAGTGCGCGGATGGCTTCCGCAGAATCATGGGTTTCCTGTTCTGTGTAAAGATCAGCTTTATTGAGCAGCACCAATGGCTTCGCGCCGCTGCGTCCTATCAAGGCAAAGTAACGCTCCATGCGCCGCAAATTAAAATCCGGCCCGGGATCTGTGACCACGGCGACGAGCGACACATTCGCGGCGATGACTTGCTCCTCCGCGCTCTCGCCCGGCGCTCGGCGGGAGAAACAGGTCTGCCGTTTCAGCCGCGCCCGGATCATCGTGTCTTCGTCCTCTGATCCCAAGTCCAGCGCCACCCAATCGCCCACGGCAGGAAGCTCGGCGTCCGTCGGCGCATCGTGATAAACCTTGCCGCTCATCACCACTTCGACCTCGGCGAACTCGCCATCTTCCACCATCAGCGCGCCATACGTGATCTTGTTGTCGCGAATCAGGCGCGCGGGTATCCATCCGTTTTGATGGAACGGGGCAAATTCTTTTTCAAAGTCATCATTCCAGCCGAGGTCGGCCAGAGTCTTTGGGGATGGCATCGCGCAGACTAGCGATCAAGGCGCATTCAGGCAAGCCCGCTGTTGACTCGCGGATGATGACTGGTTCCTTCGAGTTGAATGTTCGACATCAAAGACAAGCCCAACCTCGTCGAGAAAGCATTGCTCATCGGCGCTTATTTCAACCGCAATAATCTGGAAGAGACCAAGGAACTTCTGGCTGAGTTGAAGGAACTCACCGACACCCTCGGCATCGGCATCGCGGACATGATTCTGGTGAACGTGCGCGAGATCAATCCGCGCTATCTCGTCGGCAGCGGCAAGGCCAAGGAGCTGATGGATCAAGCGAAAGCGCAAGGCTGCGACTGCATCATCTTCGACAACGAACTCTCGCCCGCACAGCAGCGCGCCTGGGAGGAAGAGTCCGGCCTGTGCGTCATTGACCGGCAGGAAGTCATTCTCGATATTTTCAATATCCGCGCGCGAACCCGCGAGGCGCGCTTGCAGGTGGCGCTCGCCCGCATGGAATACTCGCTGCCACGGCTCACGCGCATGTGGGCGCACCTTGACCGCCAGCGTGGTCAGGGCGGAGCAGGCTCTGGCAGTGCAGGCCGTGGGGACGGGGAGATGCAACTCGAAACCGACCGCCGACTCGCGGACAAACGCATTGAAAAACTTCGCGCCGATCTGGATGAAGTAAAACGCCAGCGCGACACCCAGCGCAAGGAGCGCAGTCGCATGCCAGTGCCGCACGGAGCCATCGTCGGCTACACCAACGCGGGCAAGTCATCGCTGCTGAACAAACTCACCGCCAGCACCGTCTTCGTGGAGGACAAGCTCTTCGCCACGCTCGATACCAGCACGCGCCGCATGGAGCTGCCCGACGGCCAGCAGTTGCTGCTCACCGATACCGTCGGCTTCATCCGCCGCCTGCCACACGATCTCGTCCAGAGCTTTCGCGCGACTCTCGAAGAGGCCGTGCTCGCCGATTTCCTCATTCATGTCGTGGATGCCAGTCATCGCGGTGCCGAGGAATTCATGAAGACCACGACCCAGGTGCTGAAAGAACTCGGCGCAGGCGATAAGAAAACCGTCCTCGTCTTCAACAAGATTGATCTCATCACCGATCCCACACGCTTGCAGGAACTCGCGCATCGTCATCCCGATGCTGTGATGATCTCCATCAAGACCGGCGCAGGCATGGATGCGCTGTTGCATCGGCTGCATGAGTTGCTTTTTGATCGCGTCGTGCGCCTGGATTTGCGCCTGCCCATGAACCGCCTCGACCTGCTCGCGCTCGCCCATGAGCAAGGCAAAGTGCTCTCGGAAAAATTCACCGCCGATGCCGCGACCGTTGAATGCGTGGTGCCGAAACGCCTGATGTCCAAGTTCGCGCCCTATGTGCGGAAATAGGCACCGTTAGCCCGCACTATATTTTTTTTAGATTGGGCCAGACAGTGTGAGACATCAGCCGCATCCTGAATAACAAGGGTTGGAGTTAAATGGCGGGTGTTAGTTGATAGCTGAACTTAGCGCCTTGCTTTTAAAGGCTTTGCCAGCGGCGGGCTTGGGTGGCGTGTTCGCATTCGACTTCACTGCAAGGGCGGGACGCCCTTGCTACTTTTGGACTGTGGCAGCCTTGCTGCCGCTTTCATTAGCCGGCCTGCTGGAGGTGACTGTCGGGGTGTTTCACTTTGGGCCATTCAATATGTGGAGGATATCGCCGCAGCAGGCTGCGGCTTAAAAGCGGCAGCAGGGCTGCCGCAGTCCAAATTCAGAGCGCAGAGACGACCAATCCAGCAAACCAAATGTTCCACCTTGCAAGCGAAATTCACCGGCTTGATGTCTTTCGCTTGCCGCGTTTTGGGATGCCGTTAAAGCAGCGCTCCCATCACCCATTTCCTCTCATGAATTTGCAACACATCGACAAGCTCGCCCGTGAATTGAACATCAAAAGCTCGCAAGTCGGAGCCACTGCCAAACTGATTGCCGAGGGCGGGACGGTGCCGTTCATCGCGCGGTATCGCAAAGAGGCGACCGGCTCGCTGGATGAAGTGGCGATCACGGGCATCCGCGACGGAATGCTGCGACTGGCCCAGCTCGATGAACGGCGCGAATCAATCCTGAAGTCGCTCGATGAACGCAAGCTGCTCACGGATGAATTGAGATCGAAGATCATCAAAGCGGAAACCGTTGCGGCATTGGAAGATTTGTTCGCGCCCTATCGTCCGAAGCGTCGCACGCGCGCGACCATTGCTAAGGAGAAGGGCTTGGAACCGCTTGCGGACTGGGTCACAGAAAATCAGGCCAATGCCAACGCTGACCCGGCGAAGGAAGCGGCGGCCTATATTAATACCGATGCTTCCGATGAGCAAAAGGTGAACAGCGCGGATGAAGCGCTGGCCGGGGCGCGCGACATCATCGCGGAGCGCGTGAGCGATGCGGCAGAGGCACGGGCGGCCATCCGCAAGCTGATCGCGGAGCAGGGGGTGGTCAGTTCCAAGGTGATGTTCGGCAAGGCGGAGGACAAGGATGCGGCGAAGTTTCGCGATTACTATGACTGGAGCGAGCCGCTGAAAAACATTCCATCACATCGTCTGCTGGCCATCCGGCGCGGCGAGAAGGAAGGCTTTCTCATGATGCGCATCGCGGTGCCGGAGGCCGAGGCTTTCCGATTGCTGGAGAATCTGATGTTGAAAGGTAACACGGCCTGTGCCAAACAAATGACCGAGGCCGTGCAGGACAGTTACCGCCGTTTGCTCTCGCCCTCGATGGAAACCGAGGCGCGGTTGGAATCCAAGAAAAAAGCCGACGCCGGCGCTGTGCAAGTCTTTGCGGACAACCTGCGCGAACTGCTGCTCGCGGCTCCGCTGGGTCAGAAGGCATTGCTGGGAATTGATCCCGGATTCCGCACGGGCTGCAAGGTGGTTTGCCTAGATGCCCAAGGGAAACTGCTCTTTAATGATGTGATCTATCTGCTGGGCGAAGGCAGCAGCCTGGTGCGCGCCAAGGAATTGCTCACCAATCTGGTGCAGCGTTTCAAGATCGAAGTCATCGCCATCGGCAACGGCACGGCGGGGCGCGAGACAGAAATGTTCGTCAACAAAATTGGCCTGCCTAAGCACATCCCGGTCATCATGGTCAACGAGAGCGGCGCATCCATTTACAGTGCAAGCGATGTGGCGCGCGAGGAGTTCCCCGATCAGGACATCACGGTGCGGGGCGCGGTTTCCATTGGCCGTCGCCTGATGGATCCGCTAGCGGAACTGGTGAAGATTGATCCCAAATCAATCGGCGTCGGCCAGTATCAGCACGATGTCGATCAGATGCTTCTGAAGGACAGTCTGGATGACGTGGTCATGAGCAGCGTAAATGCCGTGGGCGTGGAGGTGAACACCGCGAGCAAGCAACTGCTCGCTTATGTCTCGGGTCTGAATCAATCGCTGGCGTCGAACATTGTGGCCTATCGCAACGAACACGGCGCATTTAAATCACGCGCGGATTTGCGCAATGTGCCCCGGCTCGGCGAGAAGGCCTTCGAGCAGGCGGCGGGCTTTCTCCGCATCCGGGGCGCGGAGAATCCGCTGGACGCGAGCGCGGTGCATCCAGAGCGCTATGATCTGGTGAAACGCATGGCGCTCGATGCCGGTGCTGATGTGGCCGATCTGCTCACCAAGGATGAGCTGCGCAAGCGGATCGACTTGAAGAAATATGTCAGCGAGGATGTCGGCCTGCCGACCTTGCAGGACATTGTTCAGGAACTCGCCAAGCCGGGGCGCGATCCGCGCAGGCAGTTCGAGATTTTTAAGTTCGCGGAAGGCGTGGACAAACCCGAACAACTCACCGTCGGCATGAAGCTGCCGGGCATCGTGACCAATGTGGCCGCGTTCGGTGCATTCGTGGACATCGGCGTGCATCAGGACGGACTCGTTCATGTGAGCCAACTGGCCGATCACTTTGTCAAAGACGCTAGCGAAGTAGTCAAAGTGCAGCAGAAGGTGCAGGTCACGGTCATTGAAGTGGACCTCGATAGGAAGCGCATCGCGCTCTCCATGAAGTCGAAGCCAGAGTTCGAGAAGCGCACACCCGGTGAGAAACGCCCGATGACAAATGATCGCGGAAGCAATCGCAGTTTCAACAGCGGTGGAAATCGCGGTGCGACGGGAAATTCCGGTGGCGGCGTGGACTGGTTCTCGGCGGCGTTGACGAAGGGGAAAAATTAATGGGCGCATTTTTTTAACATGTATCCATTCCTGAGTTGACGATTGTATTGTCGTAACTGAATAAAACCTGCATGAGTATGGGGCGCGTGTTTCTCTAGCATTCATATCGGGACCACAGTTCCACCCATGTCATTTTTCAAAACTCATCGCGAACGAATCATCCGCACTCTGCTGTGGCTTCTGGTGCTGCTTCCGATCATCGGGTCGGCAGTGCTGACCATGAATCATGCGGTGGATCAGCGTTTTTTTGACGACTGGGAGCTGGTGAAATATCTGGTGATGTTCAAGGAGGGCACGCTCCACTTGAGAGACCTTTTTGCCGTCTATATCGAGCATCGACCCGCTGTGTCGCGGGCGCTCTCGGTGGCGGTAATTCTGCTGGGTGGTGGCGATATGCGAGGATTGAATTTGTTAACCCTGCTGATGCTGCTGGCTGGCTTCATGGTGATGGCACGTCTGTGGATGAGGCAAGGCACGGTGACGGTGCGTGAAGCATGGTTTCCTCTCTTGATCTGTAGTGTCTTGCTTTTTACTCCGGTTCAATGGCAGACACTGCTCTGGGCGGACTGCTTTTATTCGGTCATCCCAGGAATGTTGCTGGTCATGTCCATTTGGGTGGCGTTTCAGTCCTGGCCATGGTGGGTGCGTTGCGCAACAGGCGCACTGCTGGCAATCGTGGGGACGTTAAGTTTCGCCTCCGGTGTTTTGCTCTGGATACTTCCGCTGCTAGTAATGCTCGTATGCGGATCATTCCAGAACCGAGTCCAGCGCATCAAGTTCATCGCGCTCTGGCTTTCGGTCATGGCAGTGGTCTTCGCGATGTATCTCAACATCAAGGTGCAGAGCCGTGATGCGATCACAGTGGAACAGCCTCTCGTGAGTTTTCCGGGCGGACATGCGATCACATACGACCTGCGAAATGAAGTGCCTTCCCAGTTCGCCTATCATCAGGATAACAAGAACACGACGGCAACACACACCCCTTATTTTTTTGAGCATCTGGACGAAGCCTTTGAATTCGTGCGCGCATTTTGCGGTGTTTTGCTGGTTCGCGGTTGCGCGGCAGAGACCAGGACGGCTGCAGTCTGGGCGGGCACGCTTGTTCTTGCCGGCCTCGGTGTTCTGCTTTTTTTCTGCTGGCGATACCGCAAGGAGACGGTGCTGTTCCGCCTGCTCTTTGCATTGCTGTGTCTGGGTGCCTATACACCGCTTACGGGCATTCTGGTGGCGGTTGGGCGGCTATGGGCCGGTCATGTTCATTCCGCGCTGAATGTGCGATACCATGCGCATCACCCGCAGATTATCATGGCATTGGTCGGCGCGGCATTTTTCATTGTGCGTCATCGGGCCAAGGAAAGTGTCGGTGATGGCGATGCCAGGGGTAGGGCATTTTGCTGGGCTTTCGGGGGTGTGCTGGTTGGCGTTTTGGTCATGGGCTGGCTATACGGGATGAGCATGATGGATGCCTGGCGTGCCGCGCGTTTGCGCAACGCCGCCGCGCAAATGGTCTGCAAGATACTGCCGGAGAACAATGCGTTTGTCGCCAGCGTTTCAGGCAATTACAAACTTACCCGAAAAAGTGTGGAGGCCCTAGACGGAAACGGTCTGCTGAAGACTCCTCTGATGCGCGACAACCGGCTTTTCAGCGTTCTCAAACTGCACACCCATGCCCTGGGACCAGATCGTGCGTTCACCAACCGTCTCTGGAAAGAAAATGGGCACTGGCTCTGCGAGGGCTATGCGTCGCTTCCTCTATCTCTTCGTCCTGCGGACGGCATTCTGTTCGCCTATCGGGTGCCTGGCGGGGAATGGACCGTCTGGGGATTCACCCAAGGGGATGGGCCTCCGCAATATCTTCCCTCAGTCATGGGGAAGGACCTTTGGGGCATAGTCACCAAATCTCGCTTTTGGCCATTCGAGTTCATGTGCTCTTGGGAGAACAAACCCGCCATCATCGCCGAACCGCCAGCCGGAGCAGAAATTTCGTTATGGGCTATGGAGATGGATGCCCGAATGGTCTATCGTATCGCTGATGAGCGGGATGATGATCCCCATGTCGCCGGTAAGAGTCTTGAGTCATACACCGTGCATCGCGAGCCAGAACAGTCCAAGTAACGCCTGCTACTTGTGGGCGACGAGATCATACCCGCGCCAGTCGTGAATGGTCACATCGGCGAACTCGCCGACCGGAAGTTTTTTGTCCACAAAGACAGTGCCGTCGATGTCCGGCGCATCCATGCCGGTGCGGGCGATGCCGGGTGACTCGACGAGGACGCGATATGTTTTGCCGACCTGCGCGGCGTTGAATTCCTCGGCGCGTTCCTGCAAGGCGCGCATCGCGGCGTCCCAGCGGCGTTTGCGCGTGGCGTGATGGACGTGGCCCTCCATCTTGTTCGCGCGGGTGCCTTCTTCGCGCGAGTAGTTAAAGACTCCGGCGCGCTCGAATTTGAACTCGTTGATGAAGCCGAGAAGTTCGTTGAAATCGTCCTCGGTTTCATTCGGAAAGCCAACGATGAACGTGGTGCGGATCGCCAAATCAGGAATGCCTGCGCGCATCCGCTTGATGAGATCGCGGATGTAAGCACCATTCGTCTCGCGCTTCATCAGTCCGAGCATGTGATCACTGATATGTTGCAAGGGGATATCCACATAGCGTGCGACTTTCTCGCTCTCGGCGATGGCTTGAATCAAGTCATCGCTCCAATGCGCGGGATGCGTGTAGAGCAGTCGAATCCAGAAATCGCCTTCGATCTTGTTCAGCGCACGTATGAGCGTGGACAAGCTCTCGCCCTTCGATGAATCCACACCGCTGCGCGGGTTCGGGCGCTGGCTTTCCCATTTGTCCATGCCGAAATAAGTCGTGTCCTGCGAGATGAGATTGATCTCCTTCACGCCGCTTTTCACCAGCGCCTCGGCTTCCTTCACGACGGACTCTTGCGTGCGGCTGCGATGTTGGCCGCGAATCTTCGGGATGATGCAAAACGAACAAGGATGATTGCAGCCCTCGGCGATCTTGATGTAGGCGAAATGTTTAGGTGTCAGCCGGAAGCGCGGCGTGTCGTAGTCGGGAATGTATTTCGGTTTCTGTGTGACGAAGTTGAGCGGGCCTTCATTATTGGTGCCGGTGTCGATAGCCGATGCCGCATCAGTGGTCATGCTGATGGAGTCCGCGAGGGCGCGGCCTCCCGCACGCGAGGGCGTGTGCGCTCCAAGTTGCGCATCGATGCCCAGAAGTTTCTCAATGATCGGCGCGATTTGCGTGAGCTGATCGAGACCGATGAACGCATCCACGTCCGGCATCAAGTTCGGCAACTCCTGAGCAAATCGTTGCGCCATGCAACCGGCAACGATGATCTTTTGTTTCGCGCGTTTCGTCGATCCATCGCGACCATCCACCGCCTCATGCACGCTGGCGATGGATTCCTTTTTCGCCATGTCGATGAACGAGCAAGTGTTGATGATGAGCACATCCGCCAGTTCCGCCTCTGGCGTCATGACCATGCCCGCCGCGTGCAAGTGGCCGATCATGATTTCAGAATCAATGAGGTTCTTGGCGCAACCGAGACTGACGAGTCCGACTTTGGTGGGGGGCATAATTTGGGGCGCGTAGAATAGCACAGCTTTGAAAGTGTGCATCAAAAGCAACGAACCAAGTGCCGACTCAATGCGTCACCGCTTTTCTTCCAGCTCGATACGTCAGCCCTGTCATTGTCTGCAACAAACGGATATTCAGAGTCCCAACAAGATACGCAACCGGTCTTCGACTTGTGCAAGTGTTGCGGGTGTGATGCTGCCCCAACGGCTGACGAGCCGGTCTTTGCTGACCGAGCGAACGGCTTCGCAAAGCAGCGCTGAAGAGTTGGTCAGCCCGCCTTCTGGGGGCTGCACGACGACATGAAACGGGATGGGGCGGATGGTGGAAGTGATGGGAATAACGACCACGAGGTCGGCTCGTCCGGCATTGAAAGGATCGACGGAGATGACCAAAACGGGGCGCTTACCAGCTTGCTCATGACCGCGCACTGGATTGAGATCAGCGAGCCAGATATCGCCTCGGCATGGGTTGGCCGGATTCATGGGCGGGCATCGGCGAGACCATCATCAAGCGTGCCTTCCAAGGATTTCAGATCTGTTCGATAATCCGCTTGAGCCTGAGTGTTAGAAGCGAGATCGGCGTAGGCTTCGTTGGCTTGTTGGAGAAAGCGATGGCGTCGATATAGATCCAGCGCTGCATCAAGCACCTCGGTCATGGAAGTGCTGGTCTGAGCAGCTAGGTCTCCTAGGAGAGAGCGGCCTTGGTCAGAGATGCGAACGGTAGCGGGCATAGCTAGATTTACGTTCTAGTGAACAAAAATGTCAACAATTATGTATCCAGCGTCTCGATCAGGTATTCTTGTAACAATGCGATCCATCCTCAAGGTATTGGGTATTGCGCTGCTCATGTGAGGTAATATTTTACGCCATT
>JAYVQB010000555.1:0-13060 GCA_043757085.1 Verrucomicrobiota bacterium | reverse complement strand
GCGGATAGCTCTCCATGAGCGTGTCCACGATGCGCAATTTGTTGGCGCGCAGAGATGAGCCGGTCTCGGTGATGTCCACAATGGCATCGACCAGCTCGGGCACTTTTACCTCGGTCGCACCCCAGGAAAATTCGATCTCGGCCTGCACGCCATTTTTTTCGAGATATTTTTTGGTCAAGCCGACCGCCTCGGTGGCGATGCGTTTACCTTGGAGATCCTTGACCGATTTGATTGGCGAATCCTCTGGCACGACCAGCACCCAGCGCGTGGGCAGCGAGGTGGCCTTGCTGTAGCGCAGGTCGCAGACGACATCCACGTTGGCTTCGTTTTCCGCGACCCAGTCCTTGCCGGTGATGCCGCAATCGAGAAACCCATGATCCACATAGCGGGCGATTTCTTGGGCGCGCAGCAGGCGGAGTTCCAGTTCCGCATCGTCCACACTGGGGCGATACGAGCGGGAATTCACGATCACATTGAACCCGGCGCGCTTGAAAAGCTCAAGCGTCGGCTCCTGCAAGCTGCCTTTGGGCAGCCCCAGACGGAGCGTGTTTTTGGTGGGTTCTGGCATGGGCCGGGTGAAAAAGGGCGCACAGAATACACGCGAAGTGTGGCTTGGCGAGGGGAAAGTTGAACGCCTTTCTTGAGATCAGAGAGCTCCCATTCCGAGCATGTTAAAATACGCTCCATAAAACGACCGCACTGGTTGGACGTTTTCGATGAGTTTAATCAATGGCCAGAAAAATAAATCAATTGTCTTATCGGTTGTGGAGCCGGTTTTTATGACATCCCTTGCTATAAGTAACACTACTGGCCCCGGCGACAAAATATAAAAGATCAAAGCCACCACAACTCCGACCACCCAACCAGTGCTAGATGAATGCTTATCGGGTGTTTCTTCGCTCATGAGCCGACATGGTGCCAGATGACTGCGGGTAGTGAAAGCAATTTTGCCGTCAGATTCAACATTGAGGCCATGCTCCCAAATGATGTTTGCAAGTGGAGCACCAGTAAGATGATTTTGAAAATCGTCGAACGTTCAACGACTTTCAAAGTCGTTCTACCGCGATGATTGCGAGCATCGCTTGTTATTTTTTTCGCTCTTACGGGCTTGTGTCTTCTATAACCAAATTCTCCGGCAGCCCAATCATCTCCATTGAACCGCCGTCCGGTTTCCATGCGATCCGTCCATCCTCCAGCACGCGGATGATCACGCCGCGAGTCGTGCCGCGCAGCGTGCCCACGCGGTCGCCGAGCTTCAATGAAGCCGACCGGCACATCGAAAAAATTAGCACGAATGATGAATGCTGATCCAGAACACCGGAAATGTAATGGGCGACGCAGAGATCGCGGTCCTGCGCCTGTTGAAGGGCAGTTCGGCGAAAAGAAAATCGCACAATACGCGCCCGATTTCAGCGAACGTGTTCCCGTTAAACATCAAGAAGGGCGCGGCGCGGTGACAGGCGCGCAGATAATCAAGAGTCTCTTCAAAAGTCAGCTCGCCGCTTTGCCTCGCCGCCCACTCGTTCGCGACTGTTGCATGGCTTTCTGAATTCTCGCCGTGCTGCGCGCGACCTCTTTCGCAGAGTCTGCGGTTGAGGCTGACGACAGACTGCCAGTTCCAGTTTTGGAGAAAAACGGCTCGGGTTTGTAGCGGTGATTCTGCGCCAGCGCCTCCTCCAGTGTCACCTGAGGTGTCGCGAACTTCAGCAGATCGAGCCTGAGTTTCATTATCCATATATTAGCGGAATTTCAGCACAGCACAAGTTTGCTCTTTGAGACGTGCTTCTGTCAATGCCGCTGTGTGGCACTTACTTCTGTGGCACTTACTTCTTGCATCTCACGCCTGCATTGTTATGTAGCCGCCCCATTTTTCGACCCTCCTCTATGAACAAAGACCTCCTCCAAAAAGCCGCTAACGAAGCCCGTGGTCTCGCCATGGACGCCGTTCACAAATGTAACTCCGGCCACCTCGGCCTGCCGCTCGGTGCCGCTGAAGTGGGCGCGGTGCTCTTTGGTGAATCGCTGCAAATTGATCCTGCCGATCCGAAGTGGCTTAATCGCGACCGCTTCATTCTCTCCGCTGGCCACGGCTCGATGTTCCTTTACGGCTGGCTGCATCTCAGTGGCTTCGATTTGCCTATTAAAGAACTGGAAAATTTCCGCCAGCTTCACAGCAGAACGCCCGGACATCCGGAATCGTTTGAGACCGTGGGTGTTGAAAGCACCACCGGCCCGCTCGGTCAAGGAGTCGGCAACGCCGTCGGCTACGCGCTCAGCGGCAAGATGGCGGCGGCGAAATACAACACGCCCGATCATGCGATTCTTGATTACCACGTCATCGCGCTCGCTGGCGACGGCTGCTTCCAAGAAGGCGTGGCGCGTGAGGCGGTGGCTTTCGCGGCGCACAACGGTCTCGACAATCTCATCGTCATTCTCGATTCCAATGACGTGACGCTCGATGCCATGGCCAAGCTCACGCAGAGCGAGGACACGAAAAAAATCTATCTCGCTCTCGGCTGGGACGTTGCGCAGATCGACGGTAACGATCTCGAAGCTGTGCAAAAAGCTCTCGCCCGCGCGAAGAAACAAAACAACGGCAAGCCCAAGCTCATCATCTCCCGCACGCTCATCGGCAAGGGCATCCCCGAAGTCGCCGGCACCGCGAAGGCTCACGGCGAAGGCGGTGCGAAGTTCATTGATGCCGCACGCGCCTCGCTCGGTTTGCCCGCGGACCAGCATTTCTTCGTCAGCGATGAAGTAAAAAATTACTTCGCCGATCTCAAGGCGAAGCGGGCCCGCCAGCACAAGCGTTGGACGAAATCTTTTGCCGCCTGGGCCGCCGCTCATCCACAACTCAAAGCCGAACTCGACGCGGCGCAGTCATCCAGCTTGAGCGCGGAAGATTTGCTAAAACTTCTTCCCGAAACCTCCGGCGAAGGCAAAGCGGCCACGCGCAACTGCGGCGGCGAAATCTTCAATCAACTCGCGAAGGCGGTGCCCAACATCATCACCGGCAGCGCCGACCTTTACGGCTCCACGAAAAATTACATCAAAGACGGCGGCGATTTCTCCAAGGAAAATCCGCTGGGCCGCAACATCTGGTTCGGCATTCGCGAGCACGCGATGGGCGCCATCTGCAACGGCATCGCCTACGACGGCCTCTTCCGCGCCAGCGGTGCCACGTTCCTCGTGTTCGCCGACTACTGCCGCCCGAGCATTCGTCTCGCCGCGCTTAGCAAACTCCCCGTCACTTACATCTTCACGCATGACAGTGTCGGCGTCGGCGAAGACGGCCCCACGCATCAGCCCGTCGAAACCGTCAGCGGCCTGCGCGTGATTCCAAACCTCGATGTCATCCGCCCCGGCGACATCGAAGAAACCGCCGCCGCATTCGCCCTTGCCTTCAGCCGCAAAGACGGCCCGACCTTGCTCGCGCTCACGCGTCAGGACATTCCGCATCAAAGTTCTGTTCCCGCCAGCGTCCGTCGCGAAGGCACAATCAAAGGCGGCTACGTTCTCGTAAAAGAAACCGGCGAACTCAAAACCATCCTCATCGCCACCGGCTCCGAATTGCAACACGCCGTTAATGCCGCGAAGACACTCGGTGAAGGCGTCCGCGTCGTCTCCATGCCCTGCACGGAAATATTTGATCGCCAGCCGCAGAACTATCGCGACGAAGTTCTTCCGTCCTCATGCAAACACCGCATCGCCATCGAAGCCGGTGTCACCGGCCTCTGGTGGAAATACGTTGGCTTAGAAGGCAAAGTAGTCGGCATTGATCGCTTCGGCATCAGCGCCCCCGGCAACATCGTGATGAAAGAACTCGGCATGACGGCTGAGCATCTGGTCGAGGTGGCGAGGTAGCATAAGTTGTCAAATTGGTTGCCCTGACAAGGCACTCGCATTAGGTGTGCTCTATGGTTGCCATGAAGGACATACAGCAATGGTGTGATGCCGTTGCTGTGGCATTTAAGCCACAACGCATCATTCTCTTTGGCTCGCACGCATACGGGCAGCCGCATGAAGAATCGGATGTGGATGTGCTCGTTGTCATGCCCAAGGCGCGACGTTGGTGGAGTCGGGCTGCTTTAAAAATTCGCCAGCATGTTTCTCCGGGATTTCCGGTGGATGTCTTGGTGCGCGACCCTTCGTTTATCGAGGAGCGGCTACGCGAGGGTGACACATTTCTTGAAGAGATCACTGGCAAAGGGCGCTTGATGTATGAAAGCCGCCACGCGTGACTGGATAAAAAAAGCTGAGGGCGACTGGCTCGCGGCTCTGGATTTATCGCGGCGCAGGAAGCTGCCTTTGCCAGACAGCGTTTGCTTTCATTGCCAGCAGTCGGCAGAAAAATATCTCAAGGCCCGATTGGAAGAAGCCGGAATTCATTCGCCAAAAACGCACAACTTGGAAAAGCTCTTGGCACTCGTTTTGGTTGTAGAGCCAATGTGGTCATCATTACTCTCGATCTTAAAAAATCTGAGTGGATATGCAGTGGATTTTCGTTATCCAGGAAACGAGGCTTCAAAGCAGGAAGCAAAAACCGCGCTTGCGGAATGCAGGGCCGTTCGTCGTGAGGTGAGGTTGGCATTAGGGCTTCGGCCTTAAAATGAACGATGCACATAGCATCACCAGACCGACTGCGAGTGCGTTATCTCACCGTCCAGATTGAATCTTGCAACCCAGCTTCCCGATCCCTCGTCCTGAACTCCCATTGTGCATAGCCAGCCTTCAATGGGTTGGTCGCCTCGTTCTTGAGGAAGCGAAATGGAAAATATCTGATCCTCAGATTGAAAATTCATATCAAGGTCAAATTGACGGCGCTCCTCCGTAAAACAACGCAGCAGGTTTGGCCAGACCGTCTTCCATGTTGAGTAAAGATAGGCAAGTATTTGCAGATCAGCATCCAATAGAACGAGATTGAGAGTTTTTGTAAATTGGACCCGCACCTCATCCTTTCCTTCAACGGGCTTTTTAATAATTTCGAGCTCAATTGATTCCGTATTCAGCCCGACGATCATCCGCCCAAATGGTGGACAATCAGCCTCAAACACCACCATTTCGGCTACGCGGTCAAAGAATACGTCACCGAACGGATCGCCCTCAAAATTGGCAACCCGTTCATACCTTTCGCTTGGTTTCACTGGCACTGTATTTGAGTTCATTGTCGTCTCGTAATCCTATGGGTGGTTGTTCGCAATTTGCCGAAGCTCGTGACCGTTCAAAGCGTCGAGGTGGCACGTTCCACGGCTGCGCCGAGGCTGAGGCTATGTGCACGGGCGTAGGATTTCAGACGACGGCGTGTGGCAGGAGAGACCAGCAGGCTGAGGCGCACTCGTCCGCTGGGCTTTCGACCAGCACCGGCGCGGGCACCTCCGCGTTTGGGGCGCTGTGCACCGCGCGTGGCGGCAGAGGCATCGAAGTATTCGAGAACATCTTCTCCCGCGTCGAAACGGGTATCGAGGTTGTGGGCTTGAGCGGGTGATTTCTTTTTCATGGTTTTTGGAGGTATAGTTTTTTCTCGTTGTCGCGTGACCGGCGCACACTGATGATTCGAACTCGCTGACCGCGCTGGGTGGCGATAGCTGTCCAATAGACACCCGCGATGCTGCCGATCACCAGTTCGCGTGACTCGCGAGGATCGCGGCTGGGAAGGGTGAGACGCTGCGGATCGGTCCACAAAAAGATGGCGTCGGGAAAATCAATCCCGTGCTTAGCTAGGTTCGCCGCACTCTTTGCTTCATCCCATTCAAACTGCACTTTGATTGATGTCACACAGAATCAAATAGCGCAAGTCGTTATTCAAAGGCTGCAAGCCTGTGCCACTTACTGCCTCTTCACCAGTGCCACACGAAAGCCGAGGTAATTCACGCGATAGGTGGACACGGCTTCGAATGATTTCGCGGCGCGGGACATGGTGGCGTAGTGATTCCATGCGCCGCCGCGATACGGGTGGCCGTTTCCGGTGCTGGGGCCAACGGGATCGACCACTTCACCGTCGGGATATTCGGATGAGAAATCGGCGACCCATTCATAGAGATTGCCGAGCATGTCCTTGAGTCCCCAGGCGTTGGGTTCCAACTGGCCGACGCGTCGAGGACCGGCGCGTTTATTGGGGAATGCTTGATGGGGCCAGCCGATGGTGGCCCAGCCTGCGCCCTTGTAACCGACGCCGCTGTTGCCGCCATACCACGCGATCTTATTGAGCACGGGCGCATTATTTTCTCCAAGCACTTTCATGTCTCCAGCGTAAGTGGCGGTGGTGGTGCCGGCGCGACAGGCGTATTCCCATTGGGCCTCGGTGGGCAGCGCATAAATGCAGCCCGTGGGAAGTCGGCCTGCCTTGAGTTCCTTGGTTGTAAGTGCCTCGCAGAACATCACGGCATCGTCCCAGCTCACATAATAGATGGGGATATTCGGTGCTGTCGCGGCGCAGACGCTGGCAATGTCGTTGGCTCCGGTTGCGGCCTTGGAGGATTCGCGCAGGGTCAATTGTTTGCCGTTGCACGGGTAGAGTTTTTCATCTGCCAGCATCAACTCCGCTTGCTGCTTGAGAGTCTTGCTGGTCACGGCGGTCCATTGTTCTTGGGTGACTTCAGTTTCCCCAAGCCAGAAGCCTTGCGTGAGCCGGACGCGATGTTGTTTCTCGTAAGCATCGCGGCCCGGTTCGTTTTGGGGACTGCCCATGATGAATTCTCCTGGCGGGCACCAGCGCAGGGGCAGCTTGAGGACGTTGTTTGAACGTGTCTCGCCAGAACTGTATCCCGGAAATGAATCGGCACCGTGAACGCCTACGCTCATGGCCGTCAAAAAAAGAAACCAGACGAGTTTTTTCATGTAACGATATCCTGCTGACGTTACTCGGGCGCAAGCCTCAACGATCACTGGTATGTCACCGTTCCTGGCCACGCTATTGATTTTTCCCATTTGATGAAGATGGCGCCGCTGGCTTTAATGTCTCTTCGGGCGCCGCTGCATCGGTTGCTGCGGGAAGCTTGGGGTCGGTTGATTTGCCGTTCTTATCTTCTGCGACGACCGCCGGTGTCTCGGGCTTGGGAACTTCCCACTTGAAGACGGAGTAGTCTTTGCCAAGACCTCCAAGTTCGTTCAGGTAGCTGCTAACTTTTTCATACCATTTGTCGTAGTCGGGCGGCCCGAAAGGTTTCTCGGCGGTGCCGGGAAATACCAAATAGGTAACTTTTAAAGCTTCTTCACCCCGATTGTAGGGCGTGGCCTTGTCGCTGATTTTTTTTGCAAGGACAAGTGATGCTTCGCCCATCTTCATGCTGGGGCCATAGTCGCCGCAAATCGCCGGGTAGATTTTATCCCCATGGATCACCGCTGCGTAGTCACCTATCGCAGGAGCCTGCGCCATGATGCGCGGATAGTCTTTGAAAAGAAGCGAGAGGACGATGAACGGGTCTTTCTCGGCGATCAAACTGCTGCGGGTTTTCAATGCCTTGATCTCAGTGTCCAAGTGTTGCATTTGCGCCTTAAGTTCGGCCTTGCGAGCGGAAGAGATATTTTTTTGCCCCGACTCTTTTTTCAGAGCCTCGTTCTTCGCCTGCCACTTTGCTAGGAGCGGATTGGCAACGGTTCCCTGCTTGGGCCATTCGTAGCTGGTGAATGGCTGGTAAAAATCACTATCATAAATGTCGGCCGTCATCTCCGCCATGCGGTCGCCATCGGAACCGTCGGCAACTACATCCATGTCGCTCTGAATCAGCAGCGCACGCCGCTTGCTCTCTGGATGCTGCAACTCAAGGATGGTTTCACAATCGAAAAAATTGTGCCGGTCCAGCAGGCGGTTAAGTCGCGTGAGATTGCGCTGCACCAGCGTCACCTTGTTCTCGTAGAGTTTGTGATAGAAGCCGGAGACTTTTCCGGTATTGAGCAGTTTTTCCAGATCGGGCAGCATCTTCGGCAGATGGCTGTTGAGTCTCGCGAGTTCCGCGACGGTCTGATTGGGCTTGGGCACGTTCACTTTGACTTTGAACTCCACCTTGTAGGCATCCGGGTCGGCCACGGCTAGGCTGGCAAAGTTGCCCTCGCTCGTTTCCAGCTTGGACTCGATGGTGATGCCATTATATAGCGTGGCCACATCGATATCCTTGCGTGGAATAAATTTCGACGGCAGCGGCGGTGGTGGCGCGGGCACCTCGCGGATGACCTCCTTGATCACCTCTTTCGGCACCATGACTTCTCGGTCGATGATTTTTCCCTTGCGGGAATTTTCCACCATCTCGGCGATGAATTTCTTCAGCTTCGATGCGATGGGCGTGAACGGTATGATGAGCAGCCCCAGCACAACTAGCAAAAGCAGGATGCGGCTCAAGACCCCGAGCGCGTTACCGCGTTTAGCCGGCGGTTCCCAGCGCGGCAGATATTTCATTTCCTGTTCTGGCGGCGGAATCTCCACGCCCTTGAGTTCAAAGGCTCCGCGCTGTGGATTGGCCGAGAGTGGCGGTGTGGGTTCCTTCGGTTGGTGTTCGTCAGACATGGGGGTTGATCTAGCTTCTTCGTTCAGCCTGACGATAACGCAATCCAAAGGCCAATCTCAGCAGGCTGCGCGGCATTTTTTCAAATAACATTGCGGCCAGAGCCACGCGCCAGCCGGGAAAGACCCGCGCAGCATTACTCTCCAGTTTTTGCAGCGCGATGGAGACCACGTTTTCACGCGGCATCCGGAGCAAGCCCTGTCCGGTGCGCACAATGTCCGCGCCATCAGGTCGTCGCGCGTTGCTCCCGAATTTTGTCGGCGTGGGGCCGGGACAAACGGTGAGCACTTGCACATGACGAGCCGCCAGTTCGATTCGCAGCGACTCGCCCAGACTCGATACATAAGCTTTTGTCGCCGCATAAACTCCAATTTGAGCCATAGGTGCGACACTGGCCAGCGAACTGATATTCAGCACCGCTGCGGGCTGCTCCGCCGTGGCCGCTGTGCGCCGGACAAACTCCAGCATCATCAAAGTGAGCGCCGTGATATTGAGATTGATCTGGAGCATGATGCGCGCCTCGTCCGCATCGGCGAAGTCACCGTAATCGCCGACCCCGGCGTTGTTGATGAGCAGCGTGGGTTTGAGTGCCGCATCCTCCACGCATTTCCAAAGCGCAGCACGACCATCGCCCGTCGCCAGATCACAAGCGCAAGTCAGGATGCGCAATGATGCATTTTTCTTTTGCAGTTCCGTTGCCAGTTCGTTCAAGGCAACTCCACTGCGCGCCGCCAGCACCAAGGTCTTGGCCTTTGGAGAAATCTGATGCGCAAATTCCGCGCCCAGCCCGGAGGATGCTCCCGTGATGATGGCCGTGCAGCCGCGTAGTTGAAATGCCGTGGTCATAGACTCGTAGCTGCGGACGATGCCGCATCCAAGAAGACAATCAACCGTAGCTCGCGAGTCCCTTCGCAATTCTCAAACCAATAGCAAAATCCGCGAAGAGACACGCGGCTGTATTCTAAATTGCAGTATTTCTGCTATTCTGCTATTCTGCTTTAATGAAAGCCACTCTCACCGTCACCCGCCGCGGAGTCGTGTCCCTCCCGGCCAAGCTGCGCCGGGCCAGCGGCATCAAGGCCGACGACTTGTTGTTCGCCGAGATCACCCCGGAGGGCATTCTTCTGCGCCCGACCGTCACCTTGCCCATCGAGCTTTACACAGCTGGTCGCCTCCGCGAATTTGAATCGGAGGAAGCGGCTCTGGAAAAAGTGCTGCATCGCAAATCTCGGCGCTGAATCCTTATGCGCATCTTTCTGGACGCAAACATCCTGTTTTCAGCCGCCAGATCGGATGGGGCCATTCGGCGCATGTTGGTGCTGTTGCGCAAGGAAAAACACTCCTCCTGGGTAGATGAATATGTGCTGGAAGAAGCCCGCCGCAATCTTGCTGCCAAATCACCGGAGGGAGTAGCAGAACTCGACAAATTGCTGGTGAGGCTCCAGCGGATTCCGACGCAACCACGCGATCTGGAAATCGAGGCAAAACCACCTCTGCCAGAAAAAGACAAACCCGTTCTGGCGGCTGCCATCAAAGGCGGATGTGACGCGCTGGTAACGGGAGACCGGACACACTTCGGGCCTCTATTTGGCAAGACCATCCAAGGCGTAAAAATATATTCGCCCGCAAGTCTCGCCGAATCGCTTCTTTGAAGTAGCTCGCGAATCTAGTCACTGCCGCGAAGTGACTCGCGGGCTAATTTAAACTTTACCGCCGAAGCTTTGCAGCAGCGATGGTAGCAGGGCGGCAAGGCCCTGATGATGATCCGCCGAGGCATCCACTTGGCCGGATGGTGTAAGCTTATCAATGATCTTCGGCAAAAATTCAGCGAGCAAGCTGGAGGCTTTGCTGGTATCAACGCCTAGCTTTGCGGCCACCTCACTGATTTGATCGGCACCGAGAGCATGATGCACCTGATCGGCAGACACAGCTTTGTTTTCTCCCATACCCACCCATGATGCGGCAGCGTCACCGAGTCCTCCCTTGGTGAATTTATCCAGCAAGCCTTGCACGCCACCATTACCAGACATCAGTCCGCCCAGTGCGCTAAGGAGCGGGTTCTCTTCGCCAGCGGGAGCGGCAGCTTTTCCGGTGAGTGAACCAATCAATGTATCGAGGAGTCCCATTATATTGTGTGTTTGAGGATTTATCTCCAGTCGAAATAAAGCTCAAGTGGCTACCGCGCCAGGATTCGAACCTAGACAAAGAGAACCAAAAACTCTTGTGCTACCATTACACCACGCGGCACTTGACGGGCAGCTAAAATAACCGTCGCGGGCCGACTCGCAAGGATGAATTCATCTCACGCCTTTTTCGCCAACAAACTCCGCCCCGTCATCTCCACGGGTTGCGCGCAGCCGAGCATGTCGAGCAACGTCGGGGCGATGTCCGCGAGAATGCCGTCGCGCACGGTGAAATTCTTCGCGTCGGCGGCAACGTAAATGCCGTGGACCAGATTCGTCGTGTGCGCCGTGTTGGGCGAGCCGTCGGGGTTGCGCATGAGTTCGCAATTGCCATGGTCCGCGGTGATGAAAAGCTTGCCGCCGAGCGCGAGAACTTTTTCCACCACCAGCCGCACTGCGAGATCAATCGTCTCGCACGCATGAACGCCTGCCTCGACCACGCCAGTGTGGCCCACCATGTCGGGATTGGCGAAATTCAGGATGACGAGATCATAGTTCTCCAGTCGATGCACGACCTCAAAGGCCAGGTCCGGCGCGCTCATCTGCGGTTTTTTATCATAGGTCGGCACTTCTTTGGGGCTGACCGCAAGGTAGCGATCCTCGCCGGGATTGGGCACTTCTACGCCGCCGTTAAAAAAGAATGTGACGTGCGGATATTTTTCTGTCTCCGCCGCGCGAAGCTGCTTCAAGCCTGCCGACGCCACGACTTCGCCGAGGATGTTCTTCAAGCTCGTCGGCGCAAAGATCACACGCGCGCCGAGTTCATAATACGTCGCATCATATTCCGTGAGCGTGTAATAGCCCACTGCGGGTGTGGCTTCGCGATCGAAACCATCGAAATCCTTTTTCAAGAATGCCTCGCTCAATTGGCGCACACGATCCGCGCGGAAGTTAAACCACAAGACGACATCGCTATCGCGCACTCGTTGTTCGTTGGCGTGGCCGAAAATCATTGGCTGCAAAAACTCATCACCGCGCGGTTCCCCGGCATACGCAGCTTGAATCGCCGCGTTCGGAGAAATGGTTTCGCTTTGGCCTTTGCCCAGCACGATGGCGTCCCACGAGAGCTTGGTGCGCTCCCAGCGCTTGTCGCGATCCATTGCGAAATAGCGTCCGATTACCGTCGCAATTTTTGCGCCACTAGGTTGCAAATCCTCTTCCAGTTTCCGCAAATATTCTGCCCCGCCCGTCGGCGAAGTATCGCGACCATCCGTGATCGCGTGAACCATGATGTCATCCACGCCCGCAGCCTTCGCCGCATCGCACAAGGCAACGAGATGATCCTGATGCGAATGCACGCCGCCATCGCTGACGAGGCCGAGAAGGTGAAGTCGCTTGCCCTTGGCTTTGGCAAAAGCCTCCATTAGCACCGCATTCTTCGCCAGCTCGCCATCGCGGATCGCCTTGTTGATGCGCGTCAGGTCTTGATAAACGATGCGCCCCGCGCCCAGATTCAAGTGGCCGACTTCGCTGTTGCCCATCTGGCCCTCGGGCAAGCCCACGTCCTCGCCGCTCGCGCTCACCTTGCCCATCGGATAGGCGGCGTAGAGTTGATCGTGGAACGGCGTGCGCGCCAGCAATGTGGCGTCGCCATTGTCTTTCGCCATCGCTTTGCCTCCGGGATTGATGCCCCAGCCGTCGCGGATGAGGAGGACTACAGGTTTCTTGGACATGTTTCTTATTTACTGAGGAGGGGCTATGCCGCAACAGGATGAGTGAGAGAAAGTAATTGTTCTAAAGTATGATGGGAATAAAGTCCCCGAGGCTGCATACTCTAACAACATGACATTCTCGTCAGGCATCAAGCGCGCGTCATTAATCATCTTGGGTTGGTGGGGAGCCGTCATCCTCTTAATCTCGTGTCATATCGGAATCATGGAAAACATTTGTTTATTCAAATGGAACCCCCACTAGTCCGAAGTGGTCGCTTTCTGCTTGCTCGGAATCATCGCCTCATACGTAAGTATATTTTTTCTCGCGAGAATCAAAACAGGTCCGGTTGCCCCTTTTTGTCAGTTCGTTTCCATGCGTCGCGGCACTCGTCATAGGGGTGCCGATGGCAATCAGTTCACCTGCATGGTGGTTTAATTGCCCTATGTTTGTTTCCGCCGCACTCTCGGTATCGTTTTGGGCACTGACTGCATGGAGGTCCACTCGCGACACAACGGTGTCCAAAGCCTCCTCCTCATAACTTCTCGTAGAGTGCTGCTAACCCGACTTAGCGAACTCAGCGGGCATGCGGAGCTGGGAGCCTTGATTTTGCGTGATCGAGGTCAAAAGGTCTGCACTACGGACGCGCTTAATTGACGGTGCTTGATTACGATTTTGCGGGCGCAGTGATCTTCGGCGGGCTTTGTTTGGGCAGGGTGAGTTTCATCT
>JAYVQB010000554.1:0-13083 GCA_043757085.1 Verrucomicrobiota bacterium | reverse complement strand
CCTTTAACCAGACCATGGAACATCTGGAAAAGGACGAGGCCAAGAAAAAAGATGTGATCGAGGAAAATCTCAATGCGCGCCGCCTCGCCGAATCCGGCATGGAAACGAAGGCCAACTTCCTTGCGAACATGAGCCATGAAATCCGCACGCCCATGAACGGCATCATCGGCACCACCTCCCTGCTGTTGGACACTCATTTAAACTCCGAGCAGATGGAATTCGTGCGCATGATCCGCTCCAGTGGCGATTCACTGCTGCATCTCATCAACGACATCCTCGATTTCTCCAAGCTCGAATCCGCCAAGATGGAGCTGGAGGAGCTGCCCGTGAACCTCGAAGAAGTCTTCCAGGAGACGATGGGCATCTTCGCCTTCAAGGCCGCAGAAAAAGGCATCGAGCTTAACCAGCACGTCAGCGAGGCTATGCCCCGGCACATCATTGGCGACTTCCACCGCCTCAAGCAGGTCCTGGTCAACCTCATGAGCAACGCCATCAAGTTCACAGAAAAAGGCGAGATATTCATGATGGCCCAGCCGGTGCTCAGAAAGCATCCGGTCAACGGGGACATTCCCTGCCTCCACATCTCCGTGCGCGATACCGGCATCGGGATTCCCGCCGCGAAAATCCAAAACTTGTTCCACGCCTTCACCCAGGCCGACACCAGCACCACGCGCAAATACGGCGGCACCGGCCTCGGCCTGGCCATCAGCCGCAAACTCTGCCAGCTCATGGGCGGAGAAATCAGCGTGGCCAGTGAACTGGGCGCGGGCGCAAATTTCTTCTTTGAAATCCCGCTGCTGGCCGCGCCGGAAATCGACGGATTCCTCGCCGAGGAGCAAGCCCTGCTCGCCGCCCTGCGCAACCGTCATGTCCGCATCATCTCCACGCACTCCACCACAGCGGGCGTCGTCAGGCATTATTGTGAACTCTGGGGCATGACCGCCGACACCCCAACCATCGAGACCGGCACGGATCCCGAAACACTTCTCGAAGGGGATTTCCAACTGGTCGTGCTGGACACCTCGCCGCAAGAACTGCCTGCCGCCATCGCCGTTGCCAACGTCGTGCGGTCGCGAAAAAAAGCCATGGTCTGCCTCGCGCCCCTCGGTCACGAACAGATCAAACATGCGATTATGACCAGTGCCGGACGGCACGCCGCATTCGTGCCCAAACCGGCTAACCGCCGCGACCTCATGAAAGCTTTCGTTGCCGCCATGGATACCTCGCACTCGCAGCAGATTGCCAATGCCCATCACGAAAAGACGCGCGACATTGCGCCACGTCGCACCTTGGCCGATGACTGTCCGGCGCGCATCCTGCTGGTGGAAGACCAGCCCATGAACCAGAAACTAGGACGCATGATGCTTGCCAAGCTGGGCTACGGCGAGGTCGATATGGCCGAGAACGGATGTGAAGCCGTGGATAAAGTTCTCGCCGGAAACTACGACATCGTCTTCATGGATCTCCACATGCCCATCATGGGTGGCGAGGAAGCCACACTGGAAATTCGTGGCAATTTCAATCTGCAACACCAGCCGATCATCATCGCACTTACAGGCCACAGTCTCAGCGGCGTCAAAGAAGGCTGTCGCGAAGCCGGCATGAATGACTTCCTCACCAAACCCGTGAGCGTCGAGGACATCAAGGGTGCCATCATTCGCAATCTCGGGGCTGCAGTAGCAGCCTAGGATTCAAAGTGTTGTGGCTACCAGCCCCACTTGCAATGACTAGGATGCTTGTTAAGTCTCATTAACCATGACCCCTAGTAATAACATCGGCGCATCACGGGGCGAAATACATGTGAAACCCTGGGTCTGGGGGCTGCTTCTAATCATACTCGCGCTTCTGGCCTATCTGCCCGCCACGCGTTGCGGATTCATCTGGGATGATGACGATCATGTTACGACCAATCCAGTCATTGTCGGCCCCCTTGGTTTGAAGGAAATTTGGACGACTACTTATGCCCGGATTTGTCCATTGGTGCAGACGACTTGGTGGATGGAACATCAGCTCTGGGGGCTTAATCCCCAACCCTATCATCTGGTCAATATCCTGATGCACGCCGCCGCATCGCTGGTGCTCTGGCGCGTGCTTTTGCAAATGAGAGTGCCGGGCGCGTGGCTGGGCGCGGCCATCTGGATGCTGCATCCCGTGCAGGTGGAGTCCGCTACATGGATTACCGAGATGAAAAACACGCAGTGCGCTTTTTTCTATCTGCTCTCTATTTTGTTTTATGGCAAGGCAAGGAGTCGGCACACTCCTGCGCCGACTCCAATCGGACAACAAGTGCCAGCGAGTTGGCATTACATCCTGACCTTGCTCTTCGGGGCGATGGCCATCGCCAGCAAATCCTCGGCCATGGTGCTTCCTTTGGTGCTGGTGCTTTGCGGTTGGTGGATGGACGGTCAATGGCGCTGGCGTCGCACCCTTTTACAAATGGGGCCCCTGTTTCTTTTGTCTGCCTTGTCAGGACTGATGTCGATCTGGTCGCGAAATGTCGAGGGATCAGGTGAAGATCAACAATGGGCATTGGGCTGGCTGATGCGTGTGCCCGTGGCAGGCAAGGCGCTGTGGTTTTATCTGGGCAAACTCATCTGGCCGCATCCACTGGTGATGATTTATCCCCGTTGGGAACTTAACCCGGGAGACGCACTTATCTGGCTGCCCACGATCGCGGCGACTCTGCTGACCGTGTTGCTCTGGCGCAACCGGAACGGCAGGCGCGGGCGGGCGTTGTTCTTCACATGGACATATTTTGTGCTCACCCTGCTGCCAGTGTTGGGACTGCTTACGCATGGGTTTCTCAAGTTTTCGTATGTGGCCGATCATTTTCAGTATCTCGCCTGCATGGGGCCGCTGGCACTGGCCGGGGCGGGCATCAGCTTGATTCTTGATAAAATGAAAAAACATAGCCCCTGGCTCGCGCCAGCGCTTTGCTCGCTGCTGTTGCTCTCTTTGGGAACAATGACATGGCGGCAGTGCACCATCTATAAAAATGAAAACACGCTCTGGACTGATGTCCTGAAAAACAACCCCAACTGTTGGGTCGGACACAACAATCTGGGCGTTTATAAAATGACCGTTGAAAAGAATTTCGATGAAGCCACCTCACACTATCTAAAGGCCATCGAGATCAAACCCGATTGCGATCGGGCATACGTTAATTACGGCATTTTGTTGCGCGAAACCGGAAAGACGAACGAAGCCATTGCTCACTTCCAAAAAGCCCTCGACATCAATCCGCGTTTCGCCGAGGCCCATCTGCATTTTGGAATCTGCTATGAAAAAGCTGGTCGTGTAGATGAGGCGCGAGCCGAGTTCCAGAAAGTCCTGGAAATCAAACCCGATAACGCCTTCGCGCGACGTAAACTTGAGGCCCTGAAGTCACGGTAAGATTTTTCTTGCCAGAGATCACGTAACAAGACAAATTGTCTCCGCGCATATCGTCAAGCCACCGACCGTCAAACTTTGGATGCGGGAGCATCCAGACGCGACGGCCTCTCTGAAAACGTGGCTGAATATCACCAAACGTGAGACATGGAAATCATTCCGAGAACTGCGGGCCAGCTATCCGAACGCCGATATGCTGAAAGTGCATTCCGGCAATGCGGTGGTGGTTTTCAACATCGCCCACAATCGCTACCGGCTGATCATGGCGATTCATTTCAATCGTCTGACCGTATTCGTGCTGCGCTTCCTCACGCATGCGGAGTATGACCGAAACCAGTGGAAACTCGATCTATGAAAACCAAAATTAAAAACCGTCGCAAGATTTTCTTCGCAGACATGCCGAAGGACTACGGAACTCTCTGCCGTGAGATTTTTCTGCCGCGACCGATCCATGATGATGTCACAAGTGAGGATGCTTTCGAGGCGGCATTCCCGTTAATGGGCGCAGAAGGACGCATGACCCGCGATCAGGAGGACTGGCTGGAAATGATGTCCGATATCATTGCCGCATATGAAGACGAGCACGAAAAACCCTTGCCAAAATCCAAGCCCGAGAATGTGCTGCGCCATCTCACCGAAGACGCCCGCGGTTGGCGTGGCGCAGACCTTGCGCGATTCCTCGGCCTGCATCCAACAATGGGAGCGAAGCTGTTGCGCGGTGAGCGCAAGCTGACCGTGGATCATATTCGCAAGCTGGCTAAGGAGTTCAACGTGAGCGCGGATTTGCTGGTGGGATGATGGTCGGATAGGTTCAGCTCATGCCAACTTGGGCTGAAATCTGCGGAGCCAATCAAGCTGTCCAAGCTGTGCCCAGCGTTTCAGGTGAAGGTCGAGATGGATTGAGGCGCGATCACCTCAGCCCCAGTTTCCGCATCTCCATAAACCATTCCACAAATTTCGGGATGCCGGTGTCGATGTGTGTAGTGGGCTGGAACTTGAGCAGTTGCGTCGCCTTGCTGACATCGGCGCTGGTCAGCGGCACGTCGCCGGGTTGCTCGGGCATTTCGTTGATCTGGGCTTTTTTGCCGAGTGCTTTTTCAATGGAAGCAATCATCTCGTTGAGAGTCACAGTTTGTGAGCCGCCGAGATTGAAGATGTCGCACTTCGGCGCGTCTTCCCGCGCGGTGTAGTCGAGCGCGCCGATGATGCCGTCCACGATGTCGCTGACATAAGTGTAATCGCGAGCGGTGTTGCCCTTGCCATAGCGGTCAATGGGCTTGTCATCGAGGATGAGCTTGGTGAATTTTGAAATCGCGAGATCGGGCCTCTGGCGCGGGCCATAGACGGTGAAGAATCTCAGGCAGACGGTGTGAATGCCGTTGAGCGCGGAGTAGTTCGAGCACATTTGCTCGCCCGCCATCTTCGTCATGGCATAGGGGCTGATGGTTTGCAAAATGGGGTCAGTCTCGGCGAAGGGAACTTTTTTGTTCACACCGTAAACCGATGAACTGCTGGCGAAGACAAAGCGCTTCACGCCATGACGCTTGCAGGCTTCGAGCAGATGGAAGGTGCCCTTGATGTTGGTATCGATGTAGAGCTCCGGCTGCTCAATGCTCGGACGAACGCCCGCGCGCGCAGCCAGATGGATTACGGCGTCGAACCCGCCCTCCTCAAAGGCTTTTGCCGTGGTCGCAGCATCGCACAGGTCGCCTTCCACCACGCGGATGCGGTCGCGGACGAGGCGAATGTTCTCGCGTTTGATGGCGGGAGCATAGAAGTCATTGAAGCTGTCCATGACCGTGATTTGGGCGCCCGCCACGCCGAGCAAACGCTCGACCGTGTGGGATCCAATGAAGCCGGCTCCGCCTGTGACCAAGATTTTCATATCAAAAAAGGGCGGCAAGAATGCGGGAGGCGGGACTGGGTGCAAGCAAAAGTTTCCCGCTCGCGCCTCAGAAAGCAATTGACTTACGGGGCGTTAATCTCTTAAATCTTTCTGTAATTCACGCAATCCCGCGACGAATCCATCTTGAGACCATGAGCGAAGAGAATCCGAACCAGCCATCACCGCCGCCTACTCCTCAGGCGAAAACTTCTGCTGTGCCTCTGAAGAAAGAGACGGTTCGCATTACCCTTCGCGCCCGACCCGGTGCTGGCGTAACTCAGGCCAAGGAGCACACTACGCCCATCATTTCTCATGTCACCAGTCCGGTGCCTCGGCCCATCACCACTTCGGTGACTCCTGCTGGTGCTGCCAGTGCCAGAGTTCCGACCTCTCCAGTAGGCACCGTGGGCGCCCCGGCAAGCAAGTCCACGGCTCCCATTCAACTTCCCAGTGCACCGCTTCCTCCGCCCGCAGTCCGTATTTCCACCACTCAAGTAGCCCTGCCCTCCGCACCTGCGCCGCAGCCTACTCCGGTGGCCAGACCTGCGGTGGCACCTGCCCCTTCCGGGCCAACGCGCCCGGGTGGAGCACCACCAGTGCCCGGAGCCGCGCGTCCAGCAGCAGGAGTGCCCGGAGCACCAACAATTGCCCCGACCGTTCGTCTGGCAAAAGCCCCCGGACCTCCGCGTCCACCCATGCCCGGTGCCCCCGCAACTGGCGCAAACGTCGAAGCTGGTGCCACCACATCTCCCTTGGCCAAGGCTCCCGGCGCTCCAAAACTGGGTTCAGTTAGTTCACCCATCGCCAAGAAAATTGGCCCGACGCAGCAACTGCCCAAAGCCACCGTTCAGCTTTCCAAGAACACCACGCCGTTGGCCAAACAGCAGCAGATGGTCACGCCGCCCAGTGCCCCCAACAAGCGAGGCGCCGAACAGGACACTCATTTTGAAGAAAAAGATCCTGAAGCCGGCCTCGCCCCGCTTGCCGTGCTTTGCATGGTGCTCGCTCTCGCCCTCATGGCCGTGAACTTGCTGGGAACTGACAAGGCGTTCTTCGCCGAAAGCGGTCAGGAAAGCTCTTTCATGGTTCCAGCGCCGGTTGACCCGACTTGGGAGAAACTCAATCCGCAGGACGGCACCCACACCTCCTCCTTCACGACTGAGCTTGGTAAATACAAGAGTAAATACGAATAACCTTCACACGGACCCATCATGCCGCTTGCCTGGATCATCTTCCTACTTTCCATCGCCATCCTTGCTCTGAACATTCTGACCAAGAATCAGATTCAGCTTCCTTTCTGAGTTTGAACAACCGGGTTGTCTGGTATCAGAAAGAGGCATGAAGCCCGTAAGACCGATGGAGGCGGTTACCGCCCTTTATTCTGAGGGTCAGACCGAATTGTCGGAGGCCATTATCGGCAGCATCAGCAGTGCCGTATTCAAGAAAGAGCAAGGTCGCGCCGCCGGACTGGCCAGAAGGCTGATGGCCCGGGCCAGTTATCTTCTTTTGAAATGCACCACCTCCCGCCGGCCTGCCATAGACAGTGAAGATGGAACGCACACTTACCATAGCCCAATTCTAAAACGTTCCCGGCATCCTTATGCCGATTCCCTGCTGGGTTCATCCAGCAAAAGTTTGGAGGCATTAGTTGAGGGCGGCGATCCCATGAACGGCCCTTACATGATGATCGTGCCCGAGATTCGGCAGGCCAGCACTTTGTGGGATCGCATCTTTTTCAATTCCGTGCAGAGCAGTGATGTGCAACTGCGATTCATCTGGGAAACCCAGGCAACTTATGAATCAGCCAAACACCATCTGGAAAAAACCGGGGCCGTCCGCATGAAGGCGCTGGCCGCAGGCACCGGCCTGAGCATGATCCTGGTCTATAACCACTTAATGCGGGAAGGTTTTGATCCCGCAAAAATCACCGTCATCATCACTGACCGCGACCCGTCCAATACCGCAAAGACCTCCCGTCTGCTGGCCAAGCTGCCCACCACTCGCGACCGAGTGACTGGTGCAGAAAATCAATCCGGCATCTCCGCGAGGACCGAGGACATCTTCGTGGGCGAACCAGCGGATAGCACCGGCGGCAGCAAAAAATATGACGTGGTCACGGCCGTCGGAATTTTGGAATATCTTCAGGGCTTCACCTGTGAGACGACCGAGCAACGCCACAAGCTGCATGAGCCAGAGGAAGATACAACCGCCCATCATCTGGTCGAGATTCTGGATGCCATGACCTTGGGTGACGCCTCGCTCATCATCAACACTTATCGCCCGCATTCCAGCACCCGGATTCTGGAACTGTTCGGCAAGAAGTTTGATTATCGAAACAAGGAGGACTTGGCGGCACTCCTCGCCACCGCGAATTTCCGTGCCGCACGTGTGGTTGGCTCCGGGAATATTTACGATGTGAAGGTGTATGAGAAAAATGCACCGACCTGAGTGATCTTATTTCAAAAGAGTTGCCGCACTCACGTGATTGGCTTGACCATAAGAAAATAAAATTCCCTCGCGCCATCCGTGGGTGGATGCGATAGTTTTGCTCCACTGTCTTTCGTAATTCGATTCAACCCTCATGGAAAAAGCTTCCGTTCCATCCGATCAGACTTCTGAGCCACTCAAGCCGGGAACATGCCCGGTGACGATGCGACCTTACCGGGTCATCTCGTTCCCTGGGGCGGGCTTTGATACGGTCATGCAGATGGGCGTGGTGCATGCGCTGCTGGTCACGCGCCGCAAGGAACCGGACATGGTGGCGGGCATTTCCGTGGGCGCGATTACCGCCACGGCTCTCGGCGAAGTGCTGCACGCGAGCGCGGGTTGCACCGGGTCCATCCATGAAGACGAGGAAGTGCGGGTGGCGCGATTCAGTGAATTGCTGGAGGCGTTCCGTAATGCGCCATCGACAGTGCTGAAGGGCTTTTTCCCTGACCCGTTGGAAACGAATGCCGCTCATGCGCTCAAGCCCGTGGAGCTGCCACGTCACTTCAAGGAGGAACGCGACAGCCGTGAAGAGGCCGTGGCGAGCCGCACGGGATTGATCCGCCTGTTCAATCGCCTGATACAGTTACGGGTGAGCGTTAAAGTTTTCAGCCAGTTGGTCAGAGTTCTCTTGGGCTGGAACACCTTCAGCGCCTCGAGCTTTACCATGCGCCTGTTAAACCGCGGCGGCCTGTCCATCCGGCTTTGGTGGATCGTGATGCGGAACATTTTCTCGCTGAGTATGCCAATCAGCCTGATCGCAAGAGTGGAGCTGTGCGAAATTCTTGGGATCAACGGGAAATCGGACTCGAAGGGTGTGGAGGCTGGACACATCATCTTTAATCGCTGGGGCTGGTCGCGATGGATTTGGGAGCAGGGCTTGTGGCTGCTGCTAGGATTTGCGCCGCTTATTCTTATATTAATGGCCGTTCCCCTCCTGCTGTTTTGGGGACTTAGTGTAAGTTCACTGATAAGTGTGCCGCCGCAGTTGTTAGTGTCGGGATGGACGGTGCTGTGCCTTGCAGTCATCTTAGTCGCCGGACTAATTGCTTGGGGCTCTCTCTTCTGCAAGAAAACTCTCTTCAGCGATCTCCTGAAGCATTACCATATCTTCAACGACTTGGGCGATTCCTACGCATTGAAGGAAGCCCTGGTGCAGAACTTTGATCCATCTTACTATGGCGAGTTCAAGTTTGATGACAATGTTCGCCGGGCGCTCAAGCATGTGAATCCACTGCCCGGCGGTTGCGGTAATAAGAAACTGCTCAAGGCTTACACAGAAGAAGGGCAGCGTCGCAATGGCATGATCGTGGTGCCGCTCGCGGCTAACTTAGGCACTGGCAAACTGGAGGCGATTCCCGCTGAGACTTCAGTCGTGGATGCTTTGATGTGCGCCTGCGCGGTGGTTCCATTCTTCAGGGCGCAATCCATCCAGAAAGACGGCGCCACGGCCACGTTTATTGATGGAACCAATGTGTCCAACGATCCGGTCATGCCCTTGTATGAAGAGGCTTGCAAAATCCTCTCCAAACAGCACGAGCCTCAATGGGATTATCTGCGTATCATCTCGGTGCCGTTACAACCGTTGCGACAGGAAACGCTTCCAGGCCAAGACGAGCCTTATACCGGGCTGGTGGATGTGACATTGCGCGCCTTACAGCTCCAGCGCTTTCAAGACATGCTCCTCGACAAGAGCCTGATTGATCGCGTGAACCGCGCGCTCTCTTGCAGGCCGGCGACCATTTCCGATGGATCAGGTCAAAAGGAAACCTTTCTACCGGCGAAGATCCGTCTGGTCGCGCCGGAAAAATCTCATCAACTCAGCCTGCGCATGGCCCATTCGGGTTCGGCGCTGGATCGGCGGAAGCTCATTGACAGCGCAGTTGCCGACGGTTGCCGGGCCATGATCGAGCGACTCGTCACCGACGCCCTGCCTGATGTGCGCACCATGGAGGAACGCCGACTGCTTCTGGAGCCTGATGAGGAAAGGCCCGACGAATGGCCGCATCGCGATGCAGGTCACCCGGCGACTCTTCGCGCCGCAGTCGATTCCTTGCGCGAATCCAAGAGCACGGTCTTTCGCAACGACGGAACAGAATATGTTTCATGCAGAAAATTGCTCGCCACCTGGGGTGGATTGGAAGCGCTGCCCGGAAGCGATCCGGTGGAAACAACCAATCCAAATCCCGGGCCGGGAATTTCCGAGGTCTGCCGCTGCTGCATTGCCTGTCAGAAAAAACCCGAAGCCAATGGCGAACCTGAAGAGGATGAGTTGCGCCAGCATTTGAAGTTGCCGCGCGCCACTCCGGTCATTTCCCCGCCCGCGCCCGTTTTGGTAGAGAAGAAAGGACCAGCTGTCGTCTTCCTTTTCAGTGGTGGCGTCTTTCGCGGTGTATTCCAGGTGGGCTTTACGAATGCTGTGAGCGAACTCGGCATCAAGCCGGATGTCATCGCCGGCTCTTCCGTGGGCACGATCATTGGCGCGTTCACGGGCAGGGTCTTTGCCAAACCGGCGGGTGATGACTTGCTGGAAAGACAACGCCAGACCCGCCGTCTGGCCGCGACTTTCCTAACGATTGACCGCTTCGTCCTCACAGATCGCTTTGCGGATTTCATCCGGCATTTCTCCATTCACGCCGCCGCCGCCGATTTCTCGCCGCACGACCTCGACCTGATCTTCCGTCGCTACGAGACTGACTCCGGCTCCACGTTCGGTCAACGCGCCCGCCGCGTTTTCTCCGGGATGGAACGGCTCTTTTACATCAGCCCATTTGAGATGGTGGAACTCGCGCAGGCGTTTCGTGCGGGTAATTGGCAGTCCGCAGCGAGGCATCTCAAGAAACAAGCCCAGCACATGGTGGATCGCTATGGTGTCGGCTTGGAATTTCTCGGTCCCGAGCCGCTTCAGCAACTCATCGACGGATTTGTCTTTGATGGAAAACCAAGCACTTGCGCGCGGCTTGAGCACTTTGGTTTCCCCATCATGGGCACCACGACGAATCTCACCGTAGGCAAACTCGATATCATGAGAAGCACGCATCCGTGGGATCCGCGCTTCACGCAGAGCCTGCTTGCCAGCAGCGCGTTCCCCGCCGTCTTCCGTCCACGCTGGTCATGGGAAATCTACCGTCACCCCAAGCACGTCGCGCAATACGCCGACGGCGGCATCATGGACAATCTGCCGCTCGGTGCCGTAGTGGATTTTCTCTGGGGAAAAAGCGGTGCGGAAAAATATGAGCGTCGCCCCGAGGTTCCCCATCTCATTCTCACCGCCACGCTCGAACCGGAAAAAGCGGACTGGACCAAGCGAGATGATCTGGACAAACTCGGCTGGAGCGAGATTCGCGCCCGCGCCACCCAATTGCGCTATAACGGCAAGATCGACAAATTCCAGCAAGGCCAGCGCGACATCCGCCGTATCCTCAGACAGCGTGCCAGCGAAAACGATCCCGACGTCCACTCGCCCGATCTGCCGATGAATCTCGATGTGCTCGCCGTGAAACCCCAGTGGCTCTGCGGCACCTTCGCCTTTCATCCCATGCTCGGCTTCAGCCGCAAAAAACAAGGCGATAGCATCGCGCACGGTTGCGCCTCCACCATCTGCGCCGTGGCGGATCATTTTGATCCCGACAACAAAGTTCACGCCGTCAATGTTCCATTGCTCAGAAAATGGGCGCAAAGCCGCGGCATCGCCCTCGAACAACTGCCGCAACGCAGTGACTCGAAAACGGGCGGAGTGCTCGCCTTTGGCCCCGCGCCACTGACCGATGCAGAACAGCAA
This sequence comes from Verrucomicrobiota bacterium, assembly GCA_043757085.1. GTDB lineage: Bacteria > Verrucomicrobiota > Verrucomicrobiia > Verrucomicrobiales > Verrucomicrobiaceae > VFKE01. Next base: position 1,540 of record JAYVQB010000554.1, on the reverse strand, counting down.
CAAGGCTGCTGTTGGTTCCGCCGCCCCGACGCCAAAACCGGCCTGCGCCCCATCTGCCCCTATCACCCAAAAAGCCCCGCCGCCACCGAAGGCGACGAAATCAGCCCCGAGTTGCACAAAATTTATCTCGCCTGCGGCCAGCGAAGCACGCATGAGGCGCGGCATGATTGAGTTGATGTCCGCCTCTCATTTCAATTCCCAAGCCGCATTCGTTTATGCCCGCTAAAAAATCGTCCAAGCTCATTCAGGTTGCGTCAGCGCCAGCCCATGACCGCCTCTCGCTGTGGACCTCAAGGAAGCGTTCCCAGACATGGGTGGCATTTCCGCACGAAACCTGTTGTCCATGAAGCTTCTAGCCGCCGCATTCCCCAATGGCCCAATTGCGAAACAACCTGTTTCGCAATTGCCTTGGGGCCACGTCATCAGGCTCCTTCAAATGGTCAAAGAACCCGCTGCACGGAACTTTTACATCCGCGAGTCCCTCACCCACGGCTGGAGCCGCAGCATCTTGCAAATTCAGATCGAGGAACAACTCCATCTCGGCAAGGCGCAGAACAATTTTCCCACCACCCTGCTCTACATGCGCGCCTTCGCCGAGGCCTGGCCCGATACCGCAATAGTCCAACGGGCTGTTGGACTATTGCCTTGGTTCCACATTGTCACCCATGCGAACCTGAAAGCACCTGCGTATGGCCACTAAACCACACAAGTCTCTTTCCAAACCCATGCACGCGGAGCCAGTCCCATCGGTTCCTCAGATCCCGTTTCTGGAGGACGTGCGCGGCATTCTCCGTGAAGCTCGGCGTAAAGCCTATGCGGCTACAAACTTCATCATGGTCGAAGCCTACTGGAACATCGGCAGGCGCATCGTAGAAGAGGAGCAGGGCGGGAAAAAGCGGGCCGACTACGGCAGCCAGCTCATTCGCAATCTGGCACGCGGTCTAGGCGACGAATTCGGCAACGGTGTATCTGTGGCCAACCTCAAGAACTTCAAGCAATTCTACCTCACTTTTCCCGATGCTGGAAAAAGCTACACACTGTGTAGCCTTTTGAGCTGGAGCCACTGGAGGCTCGTCATGCGAGTAGAACAGCCCACCGCACGGGAATACTACATCCGCGAATGTGCCGAACAAAGTTGGAGCGCCCGCGCCTTGGAACGCGCAATTACTACCCGCGCCTACGACCGCTTGCTCGCTGCTCCAGTAAACCAAGTCGTCAACCAGCCAACCATGCCCCCGCAACCTCGGGAATTCATCAAAGACCCCTACGTTCTCGAATTCCTCGGCCTCCCCGAGCACCCCACACCCGGCGAACAAAAACTTGAAGATACTCTCACTGCCCGCCTGCGCGACTTCCTGATGGAACTCGGCAAAGGCTTCTCCTTCGTCGCCCGCCAGCTCCGCGTCAGCACCGAGACCGCCATTTTTATATCGATCTCGTCTTTTACAATTATGTGCTGAAATGCTTCATCCTCATTGATCTCAAAACGCGCAAACTCACCCACGAAAACATCGGCCAGATGGACATGTATGTCCGCATT
>JAYVQB010000553.1:0-13088 GCA_043757085.1 Verrucomicrobiota bacterium | reverse complement strand
CTGACTCCATCTTGCGCCATGTCGGTAAAGCAACACGCGGTGTGTGGATCAATCACATAATGCCAGTCCTGCCACATCTGCGCGATGACGCGCTCGATCTGCGCATCATCCATGCGGGTGGAACGGATGTTCGACTGCGGCTTGGGAAGGGTGATTGACTTGCCAGATTTTATTTGCGCCATGACTTCGCGAACGTGCGCCGCATCTTGATCGAGCAGGTAATAAAGATAACGCTCAAAGTTGGATGCCGCCTGAATGTCCATGCTGGGCGCATGACTGGGGCGCACATCGCCGGGTTCATATTTTCCGCTGGAGAAAAAGCGGTGCAGGATGTCGTTTTGATTCGTAGCCACGCGCAATGATTTTATAGGAAGCCCCATGCGCTGCGCGAGCCAGCCCGCGAGCACGTTGCCGAAATTTCCGGTGGGCACGACGAATTCGACATTTGTCCGCGCGGACTCCGGCAGTTTCAGCCACGCCCAGATGTAATAGACGCATTGCGCGAGCACGCGGGCGATGTTGATGGAGTTGACGGCGGAGAGATTATGAGCCGACGCGAAAGCGGCATCGCCAAACGCTTCTTTCACGATGCGCTGTGCATCGTCGAAAGTGCCGGGAACAGGAATCGCATAAACATTCGTGGCACCCGTGCAGGCCATCTGGCGTTCTTGCAAGGGAGCCACGCGGCCTTGCGGATAGAGAATAAAAATGGTGATGCCATCCTGTCCGAGACAGCCGTGGATGGCGGCAGAGCCGGTGTCGCCAGAAGTCGCGCCGAGCACGGCAAGTCGTTTGCCGCTGTGCTCGACTTGCCGCTTGTAGAGCAGTCCGAGCAGTTGCAGTGCGAAGTCCTTGAAGGCCAGCGTCGGCCCATGAAACAGCTCCAGCACATAGGTTTTCTCCGTGAGTTTTTTCAAGGGGGCGACATCAGGCGAGTCGAACTTGGCATAAGCCTTCGCGGTAAGTGCGTGCCATTCTTCGCCGGAAATTTCTGGGGCAAACAATTGGAAAAATTCCGCCGCGAGTTGCGGATAGGTGAGTGCTGCCCATGCGTTCAGTTTGCCTGAAATGTCTGGCAAGCTCTCAGGCAGAAACAATCCGCCATCAGGGGCGAGACCGGCCTCGACTGCTTCGGAGAATGTGTGGAGCCGTGATTGGCCGCGAGTGGAAAGGTAGTTCATCGGACTATTGCATGGTGTTGGGGCCAGCTTGGCCCCACATGAGGGAGGGCTGGCAGCCCACTACACTCAAGCAAAGCCATCGTCTGTGATTTAATATGAATCTCATTTTTCGGTAGATTGTGATACGGCGGGATTGATTCTAAAAATCACACGGTCACCAATGGTGAGCAGTGTTTCGCAGCGATCTTTGAGCACCGATTTTTCTCTGGTAAGATCTTCTAGGTCGCGCAACTGGCCAACGCACAACACGCTCGGAAAGGTGGTGGCGAATTTCGCCAGGCCCTTGTCTCGCACAATAACTGGCAGCGGATGTGGCGTGAAGTGTGCGTCTTCGCCTTGTGAATATTCGGCTGCGGGACGAACGCCGCTGAAATAATTAACGGCGCGGGTGAGGAAGCTTGCGGTCACGAGAGGTTCGCCGGGTCTGCGCAGCGACTCGATTTTCTGCCCGATGGTGCGCGTGGATGTGACCGCTTCGATATCTGGCGCTATCATGGTTAAGGCGATTCCGATCACGAGAACGGTGGTCAGGCCCAGTGATGCGGCAGCGAACTTGAACTGTTGTCTGACGAGCATCGCGGCTGCCATTACGAGAGGAATGGCGATAATAGCCGCGAGCCAATTGTAGCGCGCGGCTTCCGCGCGGATCAAAGGCGCGGCGAGCAAGCCCAGTGCTTGAATGATGGCGAACAGGCAGACCAGCTTGCGCTCGCCCGCACTACGGAATCCTTTTTGCATCCAGGATTCCAGCACCGGCCCCATGAGCAGCGCGAGGGGCATGAAGAGGAAAAAGATATAGCTCGGCAGTTTGCTCTGCACGATGGTGAGGAACATGAGGCTGGGCAGAAACCAGCAGGCGAGGAACAAGACGCGCCGGTCGCTGCGGGCGTCTTTCCATGAGCGCAGCAGCGAGGCCGCCAGCAGCGGAATCCATGGAAGAGTGCCGAGGAAGAGAATCATCGGATAATACCACCAGTGGTTCGCGTGATCGTGCTCGGCACGGATGAGCCGCTCCCAGTTTTCATGAACAAAAAAGCGATCCCAATATTCCCAGCCGAACTTCAGGAACATCAAGGCATACCACGGCACTGCGATGACAATCCATGCGGCAAGTCCGAGCCACAGGCCGCGCCCGCGCCACGGAGAACGGGTGCGCGTGAGCCAGAGATAGGCGATACCGCCGAGCATTGGGAAGATGAGGCCGATGGGGCCTTTGGTCAGTGTGGCAAAGCCAGATGCGACCAGTTGCAAAAACACCCAGCGGTTGGGCTTTTCCTCGTCATGCACAGCCATCCACAAGCCGAACATGGAAAGCGTCACGAAGAATGCGAGGCAGATGTCCGTGAGCATCAAGCGGGACATTAAAACAAATTCCATTCCGGTGGCCAGCACGACCGCGGAGAGCAGGCCCGCAAGCGGGGAGAACATGCGGCGTCCAAAGAGCCAGACCAGAAACACAATGCCCGTGGCAAAGAATGCCGAGGGCGCGCGAGCGGCGAACGCGGTGTCACCAAAGATTTTCACTGCGGCCATGGATTGCCAGTAGAAGAATATGGGTTTCTCAAACTGCGGCTGGCCGAAGATATGCGGTGTGATCCAGTCGTTGGCCTGCACCATCTCGCGCGTGGTTTGCGCGTAGAACGGTTCATCGGGATCGATCAGGCCCAGATGACCGAGTCGCCACCAGAACATGAAGGCGCAGACGATGAACAAGATGCAGGCGTGAAAGCGGGTCTGAGTCATGGGGCGTAAGGCGGTTCTGGCGTAAAAATTTCTTCGGGTGCTGCATAAGAGCAGAAGCGCCCGCGACTTAGCTTGATTTGTGTTTCATGGCAAAGGATCGCTGCGAGTTTCGTCTGCTGCTGTTGCGGTGTGAGGGGCAGCGATATGCCCGTTGCGTGAGGATGAAACCAGCGACGATGAATCAGATAAGTGAATTGGGCGGGGGCGAGGCCAGTCTGAGTCAGGGCTTCCTGCGCGAGGCAAAACATGCCGCGATGATCGGGATGCCCGTCTTGTGATGATGGCGTGATGAGAATGTCCGGTGGGTTCGATTTGAATTCATCGACGAATGCTTTCAGCGTGGCAGCGTCTCTCTTGTTCCAGCGCGGGAGAAGTTCAGTGTCAGGAATGCCGAAAAATGTCGCTTGGTTTTCTGCGAGGCCGAGCACTTTGATGGCCCGTTTTCCTTCGGCGCGTCGCAAGGCGCCCCAGCGTCGGCGGCAATCGGCATTGATGAACCAGCGCCGCTCCACCCAGCGTTGTGGCCACGGGTTGTTATCGCCATCCGTGGCAAAAACCACGCGCACCTTCATGTCGGCGGCGACGGCATGTTGGATGAGACCGCCTGCGGCAAGGGATTCGTCATCGGGATGCGGGGCGAGCACCGTGAGACGACTGCCGGGGGACAGTGTCAGCGATGACGGGGTGGGGGATTGCATGATGCAGTGATGGACAAGTGTTGGGGGCTGCCAGCCCTCATTTAAGAGAGGGCTGGCAGCCCCCAACACCAATGCACAATTTGGCAGTCATTTGAACTAGCTTCAATCAAATCTTCCCTTTGATGCAGCGATAAATTTTCCGCAGCCCTTGCGTAATCTTCAGGCGTAAATCATTCATCTCCCATGACCTCATCCAACAACTTCGACGCCATTATTATCGGAGGCGGCCCCTCCGGCTCCTGTTCCGCCGCGATCCTCGCTGAATACGGACATCGCGTGCTGATTCTCGAGCGTGTGAGGATACAAACTAGACCACTTCCGCGAAGCCACCTTGCGCCGCACTCGGGCAGAGCGTAACGGGAGTGAGATGATCCAACTCGCTTCCGACACTGATGGAACCGCTGCGCCCGCTTCGCTTGCGGAGCGCATGACGCGCGCCTTCGCGCAAGACGGCTCATTGGCAAAGTCTCCAGACTTCGAGTTCCGTCCACAACAGCAGCGCATGGCGCGGCTCATCAGCCGCGCGCTGGAAGCGAACAAGCCGGTCGTCATCGAGGCCGCCACGGGCGTGGGCAAATCGCTGGCCTATCTTCTGCCCGCTGTGACCTTCGCGCTTGAGCAAAAGCGTAAGGCCATCATCTGCACACACACGATCAATCTTCAGGAGCAGCTTCTGCACAAGGATTTGCCGATTGTGCGGAAAATTGTCGGACGCGATTTCAAGGCGGAGCTGCTCAAAGGTCGTGCGAATTACGTCTGCCCGGAGCGGCTCGAACGCGCGTTCCAGAGTGCGCAATCGCTCTTTACTTCCAGCGAACATGCGGAACTTCAGATGCTCTGGGAGTGGTGCCAGAAGACGGAAGACGGCACCTTGAGTGGAACGGATTTTACGCCTTCGCCAAGGGTTTGGTCGCAAGTGTGCAGTGAGCCGCATGTCTGCACGCCGCGTCGCTGTGCGGGCACGCGCTGCTTTTATCAGGCCGCGCGGCGGCGACTGGCGGAGGCGGATATCGTCATTCTGAATCACACATTATTCTTCACGCTGCTTTCGTCCGTCGAGGATACCTTGCCCGAGGACGCGAACTTTATTTTTCCCCGCGACTTTCTCATCATCGACGAGGCGCATACCGTGGAAAATGTGGCGGCACGCGCGTTCGGCCTGCATTTGTCCGAGTCGCAATTGCGCTTCGAGTTGCAACGCCTTTTCAATCCCAAGACGCGCAAGGGACACTTCGTCCAGCACGGTGAGAAATCCGGCGTGACCGCCGTCGGCGTAGCGCTGGATGCGATGGAGAATTTCTTCCGCGCAGTTGAAGCTTCATCGCAGTTTCACAATCATCAGTCGCGCGAGTTTCGCGTGCGGCAGACTGGGCTGGTCGAGGATACGCTGAGCGTGCCGCTGATGAAAGTGGCCGAGCGCGCCATTGTGGCGGGCGATGAGGCGAAAGGCGAACACGCCCGGTTGGAGTTCCACGATCTGGCCAAACGCCTCAAGGCGGTGCGGCAGACTTTGAAGGCGTTCCTTGACCAGGACGAGGACGGCCATGTTTATTGGATCGAGCGCAGCTATGGCGAGAATCGTTCCATCGCGCTGCACAGCGCGCCCGTGGATGTGAGCGGGCATTTGCAGAAGCTTTTTTTTAGAGGCGACCGTGCTTGCGTGCTGACCAGTGCGACGCTTGGCGTCGGAGAGGGGGAGGACCTGTCGTATTTTAGAAAGCGTGTGGGCGCGATGCAGACCCCGGCTGTGAAGCTTGAAAGTCCGTTCGATTTCGAGACGCAGATGAAACTCTATCTTGTCAAAAAAATTCCCGCGCCCGGCACCAAGGAGCATGAGGCCGCGCTGCCGGAGTGGATTGAGCATTTTCTCGAACTCTCGCAGGGGCGTGCGTTTGTGTTGTTTACCAGTCACACGCAAATGACGAATGTGGCCGACCGCGTCGAGGAATTTTGCGAGAAACGCGGCTGGCAGTTGCTGGTGCAGGGGCGCAAAATGCCACGGCATCAGATGTTGAGCGAGTTCAGGCGTGATACACACAGCGTGCTCTTCGGCACCGATAGCTTCTGGACCGGCGTGGACGTGCCGGGTGACGCACTGAGCAATGTCATCATCACCAAGCTCCCGTTCGCCGTGCCTGATCATCCGCTCACCGCTGCGCGGCTCGAGCACATCGAGGAAGAGGGCGGCAACGCTTTCACTGAATACTCCGTGCCGGAGGCGATTCTAAAATTGCGCCAAGGCGTGGGGCGGCTGATACGATCCAAAAAGGACAAGGGCATCTGCGCGATTCTCGACAATCGAGTGCTGAACAAACCCTACGGAAGATTGTTCCTCAATGCGCTTCCGAAATGTCCCGTTGAGGTGGTGGGGTGAGTGCGGAATTTTCGCATGGCCCCCGGCATTTCCCGGAACCGGGGCTTGCAATACTTTATATTTGTTAATAACTGTGACGAGTCTCCGAATGATCGTGATGAATTGGAACAAAATCAGCTTGATGCGGTGGATGATCGTCCACAGCGTTCGCGTATGGTTGTTTGCGGCCATGACTTTCGGTATGTGCCAGTGCTCCTCGAATTCGTCAGCATCCGGCGCCGGTGCGGTGGTGAGCGTGAAGGAGCAGAAGCTGGCGGTTTACGACAGTGGTGGAGCGATTGCGCGGACTTATCCGGTATCGACCTCGAAGTTCGGACTCAGCGACAAGCCCGGCACTTATGGCACGCCTTTGGGGATGCTGGAGGTGGTGGCGAAGATCGGCCACGGGGCGCCAGCGGGGGCGGTGTTTAAGAATCGCAGCCGAACCGGAGAGGTCATCAAGCCGGGCACGCCGGGCCGCGATCCCATCGTCTCGCGCATTCTCTGGCTTCGGGGGCTGGAGCCACAGAATCGAAACGCTTACAACCGCGCCATATATATTCACGGAACGGCGGATGAGGCGGATGTGGGGAGGGCGGCGAGCTACGGTTGCATCCGGATGAAATCCAGGGATGTGATCGAACTCTTCGGCAACATGTCCATCGGCTCGCGGGTTTATATCACGGAAGCAAAGCTGCCTGCATCCGTGACTCAGGGGCTTACGCCGCAAATAAAACCCAGGGCTGAAGATCGCCCGCCCTTGTTGTTGAATCCGCAGAGCAATCAGCCGCCGTCGGAGACATTGGCGCAAAATTCTTCCGCACCACCTGCCCGCACATCGAGTCAGCCGCTGGTGTTGCCCGATGGTTCATCAGTAATATATTCTGCGCCGGTCACACCGAGGTCGCCGGGATTGATTCTGCGCTCCAAGCGCGCGGCGGGACAGCGCACGAACAATTGATTCATCAGCTTCCCGGTTCCGGCAAAGTAGTTATTTTGCGCCAAGAAAGCCGTTCAGTTTCAGCCAAGCGGCAAGGTGTTGCGACCAGGTGCTGAGGACGGGATCGGAGAGTTTCAGTCCCACTCCGTGCGGGCCTGGCTGATAGATGTGCATTTCTGCGGGCACCTTGTTTTTTCTGAGTGCCAGATAATAGGCAACCGCGTTTTCTGCCGGCACTGCGGTATCGGAGTCGGTTTGGAAAATAAAGGTGGTAGGTGTGCGCGGAGTGACATTGTTCTGTGCGCTGAGTTTGGTTGCGAGGTCGTCATTATCCTTTTCGGGTCCGAGGAGGTTGTTGCGGGAGCCGCGATGCTCTGGGCCGCCGATGAGTGTGATGACGGGATAGCCCAGCACACAGACGTCCGGGCGGGAACTGACACGGTCGATGGGATCGGTGGCATTTTTGTCGCCCTCATCGAACAAGGTTGCGGCACTCGCTGCGAGATGTCCGCCCGCAGAGAAACCGGTGATGCCGATGCGCTTGGGATCAATGCCGTATTTTTCCGCGTTTGAGCGCACCCAACGCAGGGCGCGCTTGGCATCATTCAATTCAATGGGGTGATGATAACCGTGAGAGCCTAGCCGGTAGTGGAGCACAAAGGCGGTGACGCCGAGGCCATTGTAGAATTGGGCGATCTGCTTTCCTTCATGGTCAACGGCCAGCCCGCCGTAGCCGCCGCCGGGGCAAATGACCATGGCCGCGCCGTTGGCCTTTTCTGCGGGTTTGTAGATTTCCATGCTGGGCGTGTCCTCCGGCTTGTCACCCTTGGCTCCTGGTGCTCCATCGGGCCAGAGCTTGATGGCTTCCGGTGTGTTGGCGCAGTGGGCGGCGGGAATGGCTGCCAGTAGGAATGATAAGAGGGCGAGCAGTTTCATATGAAGAGAGGAGTCAATGGAAACTCGGCGCGATGCTTTTGCAATTGCCCCTTGAATGAATTTATCAAGTTATGACCAGAACGATGGCGGCCGTCATGAACAGGGCGCCGATGAGCCGCCAGCGCAGCACCCGGGCACCAAGGTTCTGCTCATCATTGGCAAACCAGTGACCGATCAGCCAGACGCCGAGCACGCTCCAGAGTCCGCGTGAGGAGTAGAGGATATTCGCGCTGGTTGGGCTGCCATAAACCGCGATGGTGTTGATGAAGATCACGGACTGCGCGCCCATGAGCAAACCTCCGGGGACCAGCCATTTCCAGACGGGACGGGGAATGGCGCACAGCGGGGCTTTGAAAAACGGAACCAGCGCCAAAGAAAGCACGGCCCCCATCCCGATCGCCAAGGGTAGGAAACGTCCGGCACCCCATGCGGGTGACCATTGTTTGACGAATACATCGACCAGCGCGAAGCTCAATGACCCGAGTCCACCGCCAAAAAGAGTGATGCCAAGGTTTCGCGGTGGTCGGCCCTCATCTTTGCGATTTAGAAATGTCAGACCTAGGAGGCTTAAAATGGCCGACAGCCAGAGGTAGCGAGGGATCGTTTCATGGAACAGAAGTGCGGAGGCCAAGGGCACCAGCAGCACCTTCAGGCCAAAGAGAGGAATCGCCACGGAGACGTCTCCGCGATCCAGAGCGAGAAGTTGCAGCATCTGGCCCAAGACAAAGAGCACGGCGACAACGAACGGTTGCCAGAGCAACCCCGCGTGCATCGTGCCGCCCGCCAGCCACAGAAGTGAAAATACCCCCGCCATGATCCAGTTCAGCACGAACACCGTGCGCCAGACGCCGATTCCGCAGGAGCTGGCCCGTTTTACCAGCAATGCGCTACAGACATAAATCATCGCCGCGACAAGCGGATAAATGAGCATGGCGGTCTCGGGGCGCATCAACGCAAATAGCACAAGGAACAGTTGCCTGCTGGTAAACTTCCTGCTGCAAGATTATCCAGCTTGCCATAATGGTTGACGCATTGTTGACCCTCCTCTAGTTTCAAAGCCATGAAAATGCCATCCCTCCATCGCATTGCCTGCGCCGTCACCGCCGCATTCCTAGTGTCTGCCCCCGGCTCCCGCGCGGTTGATCTTGGCAAGGCAAATCCCCTGAACTGGTTCAAAGACAAAGAAGAGAGCGCCCCGGACAACCGGGAGAAGCAGGGACAGGAAGCCGCCGCTGCCGCCATGATGCGTGACGCCAAGACTGCTGTTTCCACGAGTAACAACTCCCGTGCGCAGGACATTTACAAAAATGTCGTCAAACTATATCCCTTCACCGGCGCAGCCGCCGAGGCGCAGTTTGAATACGCCCGCCTTCTGCACTCCAGCGGCAAGTTGCAGGATTCCTTTGATGCCTTTCAGACATTCCTCACGAAATACCGGCAGAGCCAGCTTTTCTCAAACGCTGTTCAGGAACAATTCGAGATCGCTGAAGAAGCCCGATCAGGAAAAAAATCTGACCGCGTATTGCTGGTCATTCCTTCCAAGGTTGGATCCAATGAAATCCTGAAAATGTATCAGGGCATTATCAAAAATGCCCCCTACAGCAAATATGCTATTCTCTCCCAGTTTGCCATCGGCGAGGTTTATCAGGACAAAGGCGAGAAGCTTCTGGCTGACACCGCTTTCCAGGCCGTGGTGGACAACTATCCTAACACTAAACAAGCCTCCGAGGCACAGTTCCGGATCGGAGCCATCAGCAGTTCCGCCGCGAAGCGCACCCAGGACTCATCCAACATCGTCAAGGCGCATGATGCATTGGAGGTTTACAAGGCCAATCATCCCACGGGTGAACGCATCGGCGAAGTTGAGGCCATGAAGCAGCAAACCAGTGAAATTAGCGCATCACGTTCGCTGGAGATCGCCAAGTTCTACGAGAAATCCGGAAAGCCGAAAGCCGCGGCGATTTATTACAACGAAGCTCTGAAAACTGGCGCGGCGGACTCGGCTTTAAAAGCCCGCGAACGTCTGGCGGTTCTCTCCGCTTCACATCCCGAGGAGATGAAGGACAATGCAGCATTGGGCGAGTCCGATTTCACCGTGCCCGCAGCGATGAATTTGAAGAATCGTGAAGATTATGCTGGGCCTCCCGCTCCCGAACTGGCTAGGCTGGGCAAGAAGTCCAAGATGCGCGTGGAGAAAGACGATTTCATGCCCATCCCGCTCAAGGAGCCGGAACTTCCCACCCGTCCTGCGGCGGCGCCTGCACCTGGCATGTTGATACCGCCCGCTCCAGGTGACAAGACCAACAGCCTACAACTTCCCATTCCTCCGGCTCCCGGCATGACTCCCCCCAATGGAGGGGCGGCCGCACCCAAGACTGATATTCCAAAGTCAGACGAAACCAAACCAGCCGAAGCATCAGCACCCAAATCAAATTGACACACCACTCCCAAGGCCGCAACCGCCCAACCTCTCCCATGAAGCCCGCCCATTTTTTTCTCCTTGCCATTTCACTTTTCACCTTCACCGGATGTGCCGGTTATCAACCTGGCGCAAGCAAGCCACACCAGCTTGCTGCTGTAAAGAAACTGGCCGTCCCGACCTTCAAGAATGACACCTTGGAGCCGAGGATCGAGGTGCTCGTCACCAATGCTGTCATCAAAAAGCTGCAGATGGATGGCGGATACAAAATTGTCCCAGTCAGCGAGGCTGACGCCGTGCTGAAAGGAACGATCACAGAGATCTCGCGCCACCAGTTCCGGTCTGCGCGCGCAGATACGCTGGTCACTACAGAAATCCTCGTTGGACTGATTGCAAAATTCACAATCGAGGCCACCAACCCGGAAATTCTTGCCGCAGTCAAGCCTGCAACTCCTGCTCCGGATGGTGCTGAGGCGAAAGCCACCAATACCATCTTTTCCGGCCAGACGCGTGACGCCTCCAACATCGTCGTCAATCCAAACCTCCAGCTTTCCATTCGGCAGGCGCTGGCGGATGCGGCCGAGCGAATGTCCGGTGATCTTGTGGGACAATTGACAGTAGGCTGGTAACCCAGTTCTCTGGAATGTGCAGATTTCACAAAACTGCACAGTGCATTTAGTTACTGGAAATGACCATCAGCCCCCCTCCTGGAAAATTGCAGTTGGTGGCCACGCCCATCGGTAATCTCGGTGACTTCTCTGGGCGTGCGGTTGAGGTCTTAAAAAACGCCTCGTTCATCGCGTGTGAAGACACCCGCCGCTCGGTTCGGTTGCTGGAACATTACGGTCTTCACGTCCCGCTGGTCAGTCTCACGGAGCACAATGAAGCCCGCCGTATTCCTGAGTTCATTGAAAAAATGTCGGCGGGAGAAAACATTGCCCTCGTTTCCGATGCCGGGTTTCCCACCGTTTCCGACCCCGGCCAAAGGCTCGTCCACGCCACCATAGCTTCAGGAATCTGCATCGAGGTTATCCCCGGCGCCAGTGCCGTGCTCACCGCGCTCGCCGGATCAGGGCTGCCGACGGTGCCGTTTTATTTCGGCGGTTTTTTGCCGCACAAAAAAGGCCAACGCAACAAGGAACTGGACATCGCCATGCAGCGCGAATGCACCAGCATTTATTTTGAATCGCCCTATCGCCTAGTGGATACGCTCCAGATGATCGCCACCCGCGCCCCGCAGCATCCGGTGGTCGTGGCCCGCGAACTAACGAAAATGTTTGAGGAATTCCAGCGCGGCCCGGCGCAGTCTGTGCTTGAACATTACCAGAAACACACTCCGAAAGGTGAAATCACCCTCCTCATCGCACCGCACGAACTTCCCAAATGGATGACGCGCAACGCGTCCCCATAACTCTTAACTAACAACCAATAACTTCCCCATGTGGCGCACCCAACAAACCACCACCCCCAACGAAGAGCCTTTTGATTTCAATAGCGAGGATCAAGTCCACGCGATGAAACAGTCCATCCGCAATCACCTGCTTTTTACACTGGGGCATGATCCGTCCACTGCTCGACGCGCCCATTGGTGGGTCGCCACTTGCATGGCCGTGCGTGACCGCGCCCTTGCCACTTCCTTCAAGATGATGGCGGTGCATCGCGCGCAAAACGTGCGCCGCATCAACTACCTTTCGCTGGAATACCTCATGGGACGCGTGCTGGAGAACAACCTCCGCAACACCGGACTTTTTGAAGCCGCAAATAGCGCGCTCGGTGAGATGGGCCAGGACTTGGATGCCATCATTAATAAAGAACCCGACATGGGACTCGGCAACGGCGGCCTTGGGCGGCTCGCCGCGTGCTTCTTGGATTCACTCAGCACGCTCGACATTCCTGCCGTCGGTTACGGCATTCATTATGAGTTCGGATTGTTTCGCCAAGCATTCGTGGATGGAAAACAAACTGAGCAACCCGACGCCTGGACTCGCAATGGTAGCCCGTGGAAAATTCGTCGCCCGGAATATTGCGTGGAGGTCAAGCTCTATGGCCGAGTCGTCCAGCATTTCAACGACCTCGGTCATTCCAAATGGTCATGGGAAAACCCGAAGACCATCGTCGGCCTGCCATGGGACATCCCGATCATCGGCTACCAATCTCACACGGTGAATTTCCTCCGCCTCTGGGAAAGTCGCGCATCGGATGAATTCAATCTGCGCATCTTCAACGAAGGTTCCTACGTCGAGGCCATTCATGAAAAAGCCATTGGCGAAACCATTTCCAAGGTTCTCTATCCGAACGACGCCACCGAGAACGGCAAAGAGCTGCGCCTCGTGCAGCAGTATTTCTTCGTCGCTTGTTCGCTCCATGACATCATGCGCCGCTTCAAGCGCGACAACCAGAACTGGGACACCTTCGCGGACAAGACCGCCATCCAGCTCAACGACACCCATCCCGCCATCGCCATTCCCGAACTCATGCGCCTGCTCGTGGATGAGCAGGGTCTCGATTGGGACAATGCCTGGAGCATCTGCCGCCGCACCTTTTCTTACACGAATCACACCTTGCTGCCCGAGGCTCTGGAAACATGGAGTGTGTCGCTCTTCGAGCGCGTTCTGCCGCGTCATCTTCAGATCATTTACGACATCAATTCCAAATTCCTCGCCAATGAAGTCGCGAAGAAATGGCCCGGTGATCTCGCCAAGATGCGCGCGCTCTCCATCATCGACGAGCGCGGCGGCAAATCCGTCCGCATGGCCCATCTCAGCGTCATCGGCGGTCATTCGACCAATGGCGTCGCCGCGTTGCACACGCGCTTGCT
>JAYVQB010000552.1:0-13144 GCA_043757085.1 Verrucomicrobiota bacterium | reverse complement strand
TCACCTCCTCCTCGACATAGATCGGATCGTGATGCGTTGTCGCGCGTGATGTTTCCGCGCAGCCGCCCTGATCAATGGCGATGTCCACGAACACGCTGCCCGGTTTCATCACGCGCATCATCTCGCGATCAATCAGCTTCGGCGCCCTCGCGCCCGGAACCAGCACCGCGCCGATGAGCAAGTCCACACTCGGCAAGATCTCCAGCAAATGCGCACGATTGGAATAAAGCGTGTGCGCCGTGTGCAATGTAATATCGAGGAAGCGCATCCGCTCGACATCGACTTCGAGGATGGTCACATCCGCGCCGAGACCTTGCGCCATACGCGCCGCATTCACTCCCGCTGCGCCCCCGCCAATGACTACCACTTTGCCCGGCAGCACCCCCGGCACACCACCGAGCAACACCCCGCAGCCGCCCAGATGCTTCTGCAAAAAGTAGCCGCCCATAAGCACACTCATGCGCCCCGCGATCTCGCTCATAGGCTCCAGCAACGGCAGTCGGCGATTCACCTCGACCGTTTCATAGGCGATGCCCGTGACCTTGGATGCGAGTAGGGCATCCGTTAGCGGCTTGCTCGCGGCCAGATGCAGATAAGTGAACAAAATCTGGCCGGGGCGAAGCAGCGGAAACTCGGACGCCAGCGGCTCCTTCACTTTCACAATCATGTCTGCCCGCGCAAACACCTCAGCGTGTTCCATCACTACTTCCGCGCCGGCTTCGATGTATTCATTGTCCGGGAATCCGGTTCCCACTCCCGCACAGGTTTCCACGATTACCTGATGCCCGCGCTTGATGAGCTGATAAGCCGCACTGGGCAACAATCCGACGCGATTCTCCTGTGATTTAATTTCCTTGGGGACGCCTACGATCATGGATCCAATGAAAGGGCGCGGGCAGCGATGTCAAGCCGTGCACGCCGCCGCATCTTCCGCTTGAAGCGCGCGCCTGTCGCTGTTTCCTTTGGCCCATGCTCCAGCGAACTTTCTTCCTCCTCGTATCAATCACATGCCTAGCTTCACTCGCCCTCTCAGCGAATTGGCCCGAGTGGCGCGGACAAGATGGCCAGGGTCACGCCGAAGGCTCCGGCTATCCGCAGACTTGGAGCGAATCACAGAACGTCACTTGGCGGACGAACATCCCCGGACGCGGTTGGTCATCGCCCGTGATTTGGGGAAATCAAATCTGGCTGACCACGGCGATTGAAATTCCAATCTCGCCGCAAAAAGAAAAGGAACGCCTCAAGAGCAACACCAGCGACCAGCCGCTCACGCTGTTGGAGGAAGTGCAACTGCGCGCGGTTTGCGTGGACAAGATCAGCGGAAAAATTTTGCATGACATCGAACTGCATCGCGAGCATGAGCCGCAATGGGTGCATAAACTCAACAGCTACGCCTCGCCAACTCCAGTCATCGAAGATGGACGACTCTATTGTCACTTCGGGACTTTCGGCACGTTTTGCGTGGACACGGGCAACGCGAAAATCTTGTGGAAAAATACAGAGTTGAAACTGAATCACGAAAACGGCCCTGGCGGTTCGATCATCTTGTGGAAGAATCTCGCCATTTTCCACGGCGATGGCAGCGACGTGCAGTTCGTCGTGGCGCTCGACAAGCTGACCGGAAAAATCATGTGGCAGACCGCGCGCAGCGGTGAAATGAACAAGAATCCGCAGCTCAAGAAAACCTACACCACCCCGCAAGTGTTGGAGGTGGGCGGCAAGCCGGTGCTCTTCTCACAAGGCGCGGATTGGCTCTACGGCTACGACCCCGCGAACGGGAAGGAATTGTGGAGGGTGAGCTACGGTGCGCTCGGCTTCTCGCTCAGTGCGCGACCAGTCGCAGGTCATGGCATGTTCTTCATGAGCACCGGATTCCTAAAACCGCAGATGATGGGCGTGAAATACGAAGGCGTGGGCACGCCGGAAATCGTGTGGACATCGACCAAGAGTGCGCCAACCATGCCTTCGCCGTTGCTCATTGGCGATGAACTCTACTTCCTGAGTGACGGCGGCATTCTGGTCTGCATGGATGCCAAGACAGGCGCGGAACATTATCGCGAGCGCCTCACGAGCGACACCGGCAAGCGCATGGGCGGAACTTACAATGCATCCCCTGTTTTCGCAGACGGACGCATCTATGTTTTCAATCGCGAAGGTGTGACGCATGTGATCCAGCCCGGCAAAACTTTCCGCAAAATCGCGGACAACAAAATCGACGAACAGCTCATGGCCTCACCCGCCGCAGTTGACGGCGCGTTTTTCATCCGCAGTGACAAGGCGCTTTATCGCGTTGAGGCGGGCAAATGATTATCCGCTCAGTTCAGATCAAACAAAATCGCCTCGGCATCTTTTGAGGCATTGATCGTGAACGCGCCTGGATCTTCCATGCTGGCGGCATCTCCGGCTTTTAATTCAACACCATTTAAACTGACGGCCCCACGGGCAAGTTGCAGCCATGCGCCGCGCCCGGCCTTCAAGTCATGCGCAATTTGCTGGCCCGCCTTGAGCTTGATCCGATAGATGTCCGCGTCCTGATGAATCACCGCCGAGTCCTCGCGACCATCGGGCGAGATGACCAGCACCTTCGGCTCATTCGCATGATCCGGCTTGGGATGCCACTCGGTGTAACTCGGCTTGAGATTTCGCGCATTGGGGAAAATCCAAAGCTGAAGCATGTGCGTGGTCACCTCACGCGAGGGATTGAACTCACTGTGCGTCACGCCTGATCCCGCGCTCATGAGCTGAATCTGCCCCGGCTGCAAGACCCGGCCATTGCCCATGCTGTCCTTGTGCTCCAGCGAGCCTTCGAGAACGTAACTAAAAATTTCCATGTCCCGATGCGGATGCTCCGGGAAACCGCCACTAGGGGCGATGCGGTCTTCATTGATGACGCGCAGCGTGCGGAAGTGCATGTGCTTGGGATCGTAGTATTCCGCGAAGCTAAAACTGAAACGGCTGTCGAGCCAGCCGTGATTGGCTTGGCCGCGCTCATTGGATTTCCGAACGGTGATTTCCATTTTAAATAAAGTTACGCGTGATGTCTGCCATCGGCTGCATCAGCGCGGGATACGGAAGTTGAAGCTCCAGCTTCGACAGCGTCCGGCGGGTCTCGAGACCCGCCGACCTCTGACGGGACAGAAGTCCCATCTTCCGTGCGGTTTTAGCGTTCTCTCACGGCTAATCATTTGGCCTTTTACAAACACCCAAAATTAATTCGTGCTCATTGGTGTCCATCCGTGGTTCTCATTTCAGCCTCCGGCATCACTTGAAAAACTTCGCCATATCCGCATACGGATTTTCCACCGTCGTCTTGTCCGCGAGCGCCGCCATGCCTTGTTCGATGGCTTCGTCCTGAAGCTTGCACAATTCGACGATTCCTTTTTTGCCCAGCACCAGCATCGCGGCTAACTGAGTTTCACTAAAAGTTGTCTCCTCGCCGCTGCCTTGGATTTCGACAAACTGGTTATCCTCGGTCATTACAAGATTGCAGTCCACATCGGCATCGCGATCCTCGACATAACAGAGATCAAGCAGCGCCTCGGCATTGCAGATACCCACGCTGACCGCGGCGACTTTTTTCCTGAGCGGCTGTTGCGTGAGCACGCCCTTTTGCAGAAGGCGATTGAACGCGATCGCACTGGCCACACAAGCTCCGGTGATGCTCGCCGTGCGCGTGCCGCCATCGGCCTGCAAGACATCGCAATCAATGCAAAGCGTGCGTTGGCCGAGTCGTTGCAAATCAACTACTGCGCGCAGACTGCGCCCGATGAGACGCTGGATTTCCTGGCTGCGTCCGTCAATTTTCCCGCGATTGATGTCACGGTCTTTCCGATCATGCGTGGAATACGGCAGCATGGAATACTCCGCCGTGAGCCAGCCGCCGCTCACGCCCTGCATCTTCATCCAGCGCGGCACTTCTTCCTGGATCGTGGCCGCGCAAATGACGCGCGTGTTGCCGAATGAAATCAAGACCGAACCAGTCGCGTGCGGCGCGACACCGGGGAAAAATTTCACTTCACGGAGTTGGTCAGCAGTGCGGGAATCGGAACGGGGCATGGCGTCTGTTAATCGCCAAACAGAAAATGACAAACGTCTATTTGCAGGATGACACCTTGAAAGGAGATCCCGTGCAAACACGGGAAGAACAATATCTACATTCAGAATTCCTCTGGTTTATTGGCCGAATGAAGCGATGACAGGCGGGCAGGAGACTCATGTTTTACTGCTCATGAGCCGGACGCAGCCGCTCATCAGCCAAGTCCAGTCGATACATCAACTGATTGTAATCATAACGCGCGGGCGCCAGGGGATTCCCAGAAAATTCCAACGAGCAGGTTCCTTCGAAATAGATCACGCGGCCGTCCTCGGCATCGAGAAATGCGTGGTGCTGCGGATTGTAAAAAGAATAGCGGGGGTGCGATGCGATCTTGACCGCCCTGCCCCAAGGGCCTGTGGGTGAGGCGGACTCCGCATACCACATCTCTCCCAACGGTGACGGGTCACCAAGATCACCGATTTGCAGGGCAATCAGAATAAACTTTTTACGATACGAGTTCCAGTTCACGGTTGCGCTGTGCAGCCGCACCAGCTTTCTGGTCGTCGAATCTTTCAGTTGGAACCGGGCTTCATCGGGTGCCATCGCCTTGCTCAGAAGCAGTTTCGTCTCCTCGGGCTGAAGTGTCGGAGCGATGCCGTGCTGCCAGCTCCATTTTTTGACTCTGGGTCAAAGTGCAACGCCTCATACTTCGCAGGTGTCAGCACGTCCTGCAACGTGGCCTTGACCCGGGTGTGCAGAAATGGATGCGCAAAATAGAAATAGTCGCCCTCGTCATCTGAAATGCGCACGGCATTGCCTTCGGGGTAACGCCACGTCTCGGAAGTGTCTAGGGTCTTCACGTTTTCGAATACACCCCGGGCGTCATTGAAGCGGCAGATGCCGTGTTCCACCGGCTTACTGAGTCCCAGATGGCGTCCGAAGTGCGCGACGAGGACTTCTCCTCCGTGTTCGTCCATTACGTTCAGAAGGCCGAAAAGCCACACGGCCCCCTGTTCGCTCATGGGCATCATCTGGCGAAGTTGCCGCGGGTTGTTCCGATCCATGAAATAGTCGAAGGCCACGCCCACCTCCGGCTTCAGGTCAGCGGGGGTGGTCGCACAGGTAGTGCGGAAATTCCCCAACGGATAATGGGGCACGTTGGTGTCGCCCCAGAGCCAGAAAATTTTTCCGCGATAGGGCAGTGCTTGCACCGAATCCTGGCCCATGACTCCCGCCGGGTTCAGGTTCGGCAATGAATGGGGCAGGCCCAGCAGTTCCGAATCCCGATAAATGCCCTGCCCTGTGGTGCGGCCGATCCGCTCGGCAAGGTTCGTGCGCTTCAACTTCACGACCGCTGTTTCACCCGCGCGCGGCGTGACGCGGACGCCCATGTAGCCGAACCCATCCTGCTTCATCTCGTATCCGGGACTCAGTGACAAATAAAACCAGACCTCTCGCTCCATCAGCCCCGGTTCGTTGAAGGCTATCCAGCCTGCATTGTCCGTGATGCATCGAATGTCGTTCACGGTGCGCAATTCGATGAGCGGGATGCCGCGCCCCGACTGCTCGTCGATAACGCGAATGCCGAAATACGGACATTTCGCAGTCGCTGCAGCAGCCCTCGAGACTACCGGGGCGCAAAAAAATCCAAGCGCACACACGATCCTCCAAATGTGTAACGGTGCCGTCATGTCGAGTCTTTGCTATTGGGCCACGAAGCTGGTTCCGTCAAACCTCAACCCCCAAATACATGGAATCCATCATACTCAGGCAATCCATCGACCACACCCCAATCTTGCATCTGGCAATTTGCCAAGATTGCCTTTTAGTCGCGACTTACCCGCGCGCTTATGCCCATGGAAATCAAAGACCGCCTCGATGAACTGGAGCAGTGGGCCATCGAGGTCATCCTGCACCGGAAGCCCGGCCTGACGCCGGCGCTTTTCCGCAGACTCTTGCACGCGCTGTCGTGGATTTACTCGGGGCTGGTGCGGCTGCGGCTGAAACTCTATCGCGAGCGCTACATCCACGATCATCACCTTGGCGTTCCGGTCATCAGCATCGGCAATCTCACCGTCGGCGGCACGGGCAAGACTCCCGTCGCGGAACTGCTGGCGCGTGCGTTGCAAAAAAACGGTCGCAAAGTGGCCATCCTCAGTCGCGGCTACAAAAGCAAGCGCGTGCGCAAGCTCGCCCGCTGGAGGAAATGGTGGATGAGACTCCGGGGTCAGGCGCTGCCGCCGCGATTGCCCCGCGTGGTCAGCGATGGCACCAAGGTTTTGCTGGACTCGCATGTGGCGGGCGATGAGCCGTTCATGCTGGCGCACAATCTGCCCGGCGTGCCAGTAGTGGTGGACAAAGATCGCGTAAAAGCCGGGCTGCACGCGATCAAGCATTTCAAGACGGACACGCTGATCCTCGATGACGGCTTGCAATATCTCCGGCTGAAACATCGACTGGACATGGTGCTCATCGACCGCACCGCGCCTTGGGGCAACGGCTTCCTGCTCCCGCGCGGAACCTTGCGTGAGCCGCCACGCCATTTGAATCGGGCCAGCTATATCTTCCTCACCAAATGTGACGAGGGCGATAATTCTCAATTGATCGCCGAACTGCGGAAATACAATCGCGTCGCGGAAATCATCGAGTGCCGCCATCGGCCTATGCATTTGGAAAATATCCACACGCGAGAAAAGATTCCCCTCTCGGAAATTTACGGCGCACACATCGGCTCGATCAGTGGCATCGCGGTGCCTGAAAGTTTCGAGAACGGATTGAGAAAACTGGGCGCGAAAGTCGATCTGGTGCGGCGTTTTGCCGATCACCACCGCTTTTCTGCGAAGGACATCCAGCAGTTTGTGGACCGCTGCGAGCGGCGCGATGTGAGAATGATCGTGACCACGGAGAAGGACTTTGTCCGCTTTCCAGTGTTGCCAGCACCCGACTCTTTTCCGATCTGTTTTCTCCGGGTGGAGATTGAGATCGTGCGCGGCAAGGAGGCTTTTGATCGCATGATCCGCGTCCTGTGCGAACCGCGCGAAATGCCCCGACCAGTCTATGGGGCCGAACTGGCGAGCGCGGCGCTGGATGAATGATTCGTGCGCGTGATGCAGACTTCATTGACGCCACGGCCATGAACATCAATCTGTGAGACATGAGAAAAGACGAGAATCAGGCCCGCGCCAACCGGCACACCAATGTATTGGCGGACATCAAAATCTATGATGATGATGACTTCGAAGCACTGCTCGAAGGAAACACGAATCCGCTGGTGCTGATCCTCGACTGCATTCAGGACCCGCACAATTTCGGAGCCTGCCTGCGCACCGCTGATGCGGCGGGTTGTGCGTTCGTCGTCATCCCCAAGGACAAAAGCGCGCCGATCTCGGACACGGTCCGCCGTATTTCCTGCGGAGGCGCAGAGCATGTGCCGATAGCCCGCGTGACCAATCTGGCGCGCGCCATGGAGCGACTCCAGAAACTGGGCGTCTGGCTGGTCGGCACGACGGACGAAGGAAAAAAATCCATTTACGAAATGGATTTGAAAGGCCCCATCGGCATTGTCGTGGGCGCGGAAGGCGAGGGCATGAGGCGGCTCACCGGAGAAAAGTGCGACTTTCTCGCAAAAATCCCCATGAATGGAGCCGTGGCCTGCCTGAATGTCTCGGTGGCCACTGGTGTGTGTTTGTTTGAGGCCGTCAGGCAACGCGGAAAAGGGAGAGGCTGATATGCGGCCCGCGCCTTTTCAATTTTTCCCTTTTCACTTCCCAACCCTGTGCCATACTCACCGCCCCTTATGTCCATTCTCATTAACATTCTCACGATCTTCGAGGTCATTGTCTGCATCCTGCTCTCGCTGCTGGTGCTCATGCAACGCCCGCGTCAGGAAGGTCTCGGCGCGGCTTTCGGTTCCGGCATGACCGACCAGATGTTCGGCGCGCAGACAACCAACGTGCTCCAGCGCGGCAGCGTTTACCTCGGCGTCGCCCTTTTCGTTTTGACCTTCGCGCTTGCGATCCTTTCCTCGCATCTGGACATCAGCGCTGCCAAAGGCAAAAGCTTGATCGATTCCAAAGATAAAAAGGCGGCTCCGTCTGCGCCTTTGCAACCCAAGAAAGAAGACAAACCCGCCACGGTTCCTGCCACCACGCCTGCTCCTGCCACGGACAAGCCTACGGACGCCAAAACCGAGCCTGCTCCAGAATCGAAGCCAGTGGAAACACCCGCCGCGCCCGCCGGTGCTTTGCCAGTTCCTGAGAACCTGCCCACACCTCCGCCTGCGCCCGAATTGCCGAAATGATTCGCGGCCTGCGTTGAATGCGTTTTATATCTGGGGATGCGTGACTGGAATCGCATCCCCAATTTTTTATCCCGGAAGCTGGCCGGATTATTTTGTGTAAGTCTGTGTTTATGCGCCTGCTCGCGCAAGGCAGATCGCGCCGATCTCGTCTTCATCAACAGCGCCGAACCGGAAACGCTCGATCCCGCGATGATCACCGACCAAGTGAGCATGCGGCTGGGTGAATCGCTCTTCGAGGGTCTTTGCCGGCTTAATGCCGAAGGCCAGGCGGAACCGGGCGTGGCCGAGAAATGGGAATTCTCCGAAGATAAACTTCATTACACGTTTCATCTCCGCGCCAATGCCGTCTGGAGCAATGGCGAGCCGGTGACCGCGCAGGATTTCGTAAAGTCATGGGAACGCGTGCTTAACCCCGCCACTGGCAGCGATTATGCCACCCAGCTTTATCCGCTGAAAAACGCGCGGGAATACAACGAGGGAAAACTCAAGGACTTCACTCAGGTCGGCGTGCGGGCCGTTGATGAACGCACGCTGGAAACAACGCTGGAGAATCCTCTGCCTTACTGGATTGATCTCTGCGCCTTTCAGACACTCGCGCCTGTGCATTTGCCCACGTTGGAGAAACATGGCGGGAGCTGGATTCAGCCAGCGAATCTCGTGGGCAACGGCCCCTTCCTGCTGAAGCGCTGGCGCATTGACGATCATATCCGCTTGGAAAAAAATCCGCGTTACTGGGACGCGGTCAATGTGAAGCTGAACAGCGTGGATGTGCTGCCCATCAGCAATGCCAACACCGCGCTGAATTATTTCTACACCGGCCAAGCTGATCTGCTCATGGACAAAGGCATGGTGCCAGTCTCCCTCGTCAATGAACTGAAAAAACAGCCGTGGTTCCACACCGGGCCATTCCTTGGCACCTGGTTCATCCGCATCAATTCAACGAAGGGTCCTTTCAAAGACCCGAGAGTCCGGCGCGCGTTCGCCCTCGCAGTCGATCGCACGCGTATCGTGGATAAAATTACCCGGCTCGGCGAGCAGCCCGCCACCAGCTTCACGCCACCGGGCGCGGGAAAAAATTACCTGCCGCCCGCCGGCCCCTCGCTGGATGTCAAACTGGCGCGGGAACTTCTCGCTCAGGCCGGTTTCCCCGACGGCAAAGGTTTCCCGCGCGTCGAGTATCTATATCTGCCGCTGGATGTTGAGCGCAATATCGCCATCGAGTTGCAGTCCATGTGGCGGGAGAACCTAGGCATCGAGGTCAATCTCACCAAGCAAGAGCAAAAAATGTGGCTCGTCTCCATGCGCGAGCTCAGTTACGACCTGTGCCGCTCCAGTTGGGTCGGTGATTACAATGATCCGAACACCTTTCTGGAATGCTTCACTAAAGGCAACGGCAACAATCGCACCGGCTGGGCCAGCGGCCGTTACGATGAACTCATTGCCGCTGCGGCGCGCGAGGCGGATGTCGGGAAGCGTCATTCATTTTTTAGCGACGCAGAAAAAATTCTCATCAGCGACGAGGCCCCCATCATCCCGGTCTATCACTATGTCGGCGTCCAGTTTCGTCGGGATGGACTCAAGGGCGTGCAGGCCAATCTGATCGACGATCATCCTTTCCGCGCGATGTCGTGGAAGTGAGCGAGAATGATGCATTGCTCGACAATAGGAAGTTGAAACTCTAGTTTCGACCGCGTTCGGCGGGTCTCGAGACCCGCCGGACACTGACGGGACAGAGTCCCATCTTCCAATTTACTGAGGGATCCGTGGGATGGCCTACAAGATCGGTGATGAGTGGCGGTTGCTGGCAAGGCGAGAGCAAGGCGGCTATTGAAGAATAACCAACGAGCGATTAACGCAGCTAGCAAACGTCAATTGCGCCGAGGTTGTAGGCCATCCTGCGGATCCCTCAGTATAAGCCTTTCTTCGCAAGTCGCGCTTGATCCGCATCACTCAGCCGGCTGATGAACGTGCGGAAAGGCTCGCCCCATTCGGAGACAAAGACCGCCTGAGTGGCGTCCACATTGTCCAGCCTGGCCCAGACCTGCGTGCCTTGCCGGTCGCTCCACATGCGGTAGCCGAATTTTCCCATCTCCTTGCGTCGTGCTTCTGTGCGCTTCTTGGACTGCTCCGTCGCGTAACGGACCCACTGCGTTGTGCGGGTTTTCCACTCTGAGTTGTAACCTGTCTGCCGCGCGACCTCGGTCCCGTCAGGCAGTGTCATGAGCAAGACTGGAAAACCGTTCAGCTTGTAGCGCGTTTTAAGCGACCGGTAGTAATCGCTGCGCGCAGTGTCTTGATTTGCGAAATCCACGCGCAATGGAACGCAGGACGGGGCCTCGGCATTGTTGAGTTCTGGAACAACATTGAGCAGCGTTTCCAATTCCACACCCGGCTGGCTCATCTGTTGGGTGAACAGAATGAGCAGCGGCAGTCCCGTGCGCTTGGATTGGGAAATGGCCTCGCTCGCACTCTGATTCCATCGGACTGCGGACGGGCCGGAACCAGAATTCTGAAACGACGATGAGAAATCAAACATCGACTGCCCGGCGGCGGGCTTCCCGCTTTCCTTCGGCGCATCTGTTCCGTCCTTGGATATTTTTGCCTGATGGGACAATCCTGAACAAGCGCAGAGAAGCGCGACCGACATGAGAGCGCAGAATTTTTTCATGCCGCTTCCGATTTTCCGGCAATCTGATTAAAACCCACGGTTGGGACGGAGTGCCTCCACCATGGAGCCGGGCTGATAACCCAGTGGCGTAAACGCACTCGTTCCCTGATAACCCACCCCGGTCGATCCCGCGGGTTGGTAGAAACCACCGGTATTTGCTTTGCCGGGGGCAGATACGCCAGTGGGATGATCCCCAGTAGGAATGCCCATGGCAACTTTCTGCGACTCCACCAGTGAGTGGCGCGACCAAGCCAAATCACTGGCGCGGGCTGAAATGGAGGCGTGGATATCCTCGGCTTTTTTATCGCGCTCTGCCTGGGAAATCTCACCGCGATCACGCTTGTCATCCAGTCGCGCGATCTGCTCCTGCGCCCGCTTCTCGGCCACCTGGTAATAACGATCCATGTCCGCCGCCGTAGGAATGGTGGAATGGCAGGCGGCCATCAACATCATTGAGAGCAGGGATAGAGTTTGGAGAACCTTCACGGAACAAGTCTAACTGGCGCACCTGAATTTTTCAATAAAAAGCGACATTGTCTGCGGCAAAGGAAATGTCTTGATCGTAACCCTACCCATGCCGCAGGATCTGACCAGCTTCAAATCACGCGGCGTCGGTCGCGTGGAGCGTGAGTTGCAACAGGAACTGATGGAGCTGCGGGAAAAATACCTCGCCGTGATGGACGCCTTCAACTGGAACAAGCTCAGCTTCGATGCACAGGCTGGGGAACGTGTTTGATGCGATGGTGTTGGGGGCTGCTAGCCCTCATTCATGAGAGGGCTAGCAGCCCCCAACACTTTTGTCAGCTCATCGCACATGCATCAATAAGCACATCGCGCCCGTCATTTGCATCGTGCGCCGTTGACTGTTGCCTTTGTCTTGGCAAATCAATCTGATGCCAAATTACTCGAACATCGGCTCCCTCCTGAGCGGCCCCAGTGGCATTCAGGAATTGATGGATGACCTCGGACAATGCCTGTCCGTCTCGCCCGATATGCGGATGCTCGGCGGCGGACAACCGGCGGCGATTCCCGAAGTCCAAGCCCTGTGGCGCAAGCGTGTGCGCGAGATGCTGGACGATGGCGCAGCGCTGGATCGTGCGCTGTTGAACTATGATCCGCCCTCCGGCAATCATCACTTTCGCGAGGCGATGGCGGATTTCTTGAAGCGCGAATGCCATTGGGAACTGACGAGCGAAAACATCGCGGTGCTGCCCAGCAGCCAGACCGCATTCTTCATGCTCTTCAATCTGCTGGCCGGAGAAACCCCCGCTGGCAAAAAGCGCATCCTCCTGCCCATCGTTCCCGAATACATCGGCTACGCCAATCAGGGACTGAGCGCGGACATGTTCACTGCGTGTCGTCCGGTTATTGAAGAACGCGGCGCGCATGAGTTCAAGTATCGCATGGATTTGGATCGTGTAAAAATCACGCCGGACATCGCCGCTGTCTGCGTCTCCTGCCCCACGAATCCGTCTGGCAATGTCATCGGGGAAAAAGAATTTGCCCATTTGCGAAATCTCACGCAGCAGCACGGCATCCCGCTGATGGTGGACAACGCCTACGGCCATCCCTTCCCCGATGTCGTCCACAACGGCTTCGCGCCGCACTGGGAGCCGGGGATGATTTTCTCCATCAGCCTTTCGAAGGTCGGCCTGCCCGGCACGCGCACCTCCGTTATTGTGGCCGACAAGGAAATCATCCGCGCCCTGGGCAACATGAACGCCATCATCTCCCTCGCGAACGGCAACATCGGCCAGTCCATCCTCCAACCTCTGCTCGCCGACGACACCCTGCCGCGACTCTGTCGCGAAGTCATCCGCCCCTTTTACCGCACGCGCTCCGACACCGCGCTCGCGACTTTGACGAGCGCGATGGGAGATAAATTCCCCTGGGCCATTCACTCGCGCGAGGGCGGATTCTTCCTCTGGCTCTGGCTCAAAAATCTGCCCATCCCCGCAGCGGAACTTTATCAGCGGCTCAAAAAACGAAAGGTGCTCGTCATCCCCGGTCATTACTTCTTCTTCGGCCTCGACGAACCGTGGTCACACTCGCAGCAATGTCTCCGCCTCACTTACTCGCAGCCGGAAAACATCGTGCGCGAGGGATTGGAGATACTGGGGGATGAGGTTGCGGGACTTTG
>JAYVQB010000551.1:0-3339 GCA_043757085.1 Verrucomicrobiota bacterium | reverse complement strand
ACCTGGTGCGGACCTTGTGTGCAGTCACTGCCCGGCCTGATCGAAGCCATGAAACCGTTTGATGCCAAACGCGTGAAATTCATCGGTGTCAACCAGGGTGAGGAAGCCGCCCAAGTGAAGCGCTTCCTCGAACAGCGCGGATGGAAATTCACGGTCGCGCTCGATGCCACCCAATCCGTGGCCCAGCAGTTCGGCGTCACAGGAATTCCACACACCATCATCATCGGCCCCGATGGCAAAGTCGCCTGGGTCAACACCGGCTATCGTCCCGGCGCCGAAAAAGATGCCGCCACTGCGGTGAGCAAGCTCTTGGAAGGCGCGGCTCCTTGATGCAGAATTTTCTCCAAGCGGCTTTACCCTGCTGACGCTTTCCGCTGGTGCCACACGGTGGACTGTTCATAAGCGTGCGCAACGCGCAGCAGCGTCGATTCATCCAGCGGCTTGCCGATCATTTGCAGACCGACTGGCAATTTCTTTCCACCTTCTTCTACAAAGCCGCAGGGAACGCTGATGCCGGGAAGTCCAGCGAGGTTCACCGGAATGGTGAAGGCATCGGCGAGATACATGGCCAGCGGGTCTTCGCTATGTGTGCCGAAGCGGAAGGGCGGCACGGGAGAAGTGGGTGAAAGAATGAGGTCCACATTTTTAAAGGCCTTCGAGAAATCTTCACGGATGAGGGTGCGCGCCTTCTGGGCTTTGACATAGTAAGCGTCGTAATAGCCGGAACTAAGAACATAGGTTCCGAGTAAGATGCGCCGCTTGACCTCTGGCCCGAATCCTTCGCCTCGGGTGGAGATATAATGATCGAGCAGATCGCTGGCGCTCTTAGATCGGTGGCCGTAGCGCACGCCGTCGAAGCGCGCGAGATTGGCGGAGGCTTCTGCGGGCGCGAGGATGTAATAAGTGGCGATCCCGATGTCTGTATGCGGCAGGGAAATTTCCTCGATATGCGCCCCGAGGCTTTCGAGTTGTTTCACGGCTGCATTCACTGCGGAACGGATTCCTGTGTGGATACCTTCAATGAAATACTCCTTGGGCAGACCGATGCGCAGTCCTTTGATGTCGCGGCCAAGGTCAGCGGTGAAATCAGGCACTGGCACATCAAGTGAAGTGCTGTCGCGCGGGTCGTGTCCGCAAAGATGATTGAGCAAGATGGCGGCGTCCTCGACGGTCTTGGTGATGGGTCCGATTTGATCGAGTGAACTGGCGAAGGCTACCAGTCCGTATCGTGAGACGCGGCCATAAGTGGGTTTCAATCCCACGCAGCCACAAAATGCTGCCGGTTGGCGAATGGAACCGCCCGTGTCAGAGCCGAGCGCCGCGATGGCGATGTCCGCTGCGACGGCGGCGGCGGACCCGCCGCTGGAACCTCCGGGAGCGCGGGTGTGGTCCCAGGGATTGAGCGTGGGGCCGAAGGCGGAATTTTCCGTGGATGAACCCATGGCGAATTCATCGAGATTCAATCTCCCGTGGGGAATGGCGCCAGATGCGCGTAACTTCTGCGTGACCGTGGCGTCATAAGGTGCGCGATAATTTTCCGCCAGCATGAGCGAGCCGCAGGTGCAGGGTTGGCCTTTAACATTGATGTTGTCCTTGAAGGCAATGGGAATGCCGCCGAGCGGAAGTTCCGTTTGCGCGTGACTGGCTTCGTTCTGCGCAGCAGCATGGTCTGTCGAAAGATAAGCTTTCAGCGTCGGATTCGTTTTTTCGATGCTGGCGCTGAGATCAGCCAAAATGTCGGATGAAGTGATCTCTTTGCGCTGAAGTTTTATGCGCAAGGAGGCGATGGTTTCTGAGGCGAGGGACACAAGAGGGCAGGGGGTTGAGGGATTTATTCTTCTACCACGCGCGGCATTTGGAACTGACCCTGATTTTTTTTGGGCGCGTTGTCGAGAGCTTGCGCGCTGCTGAAGCTGCTGGCGGTTTCATCTTCCCGCACAACATCAAACACCGGCATCGCATGGGCGGTGGGCTGCACGTTGCCAAGATCATGCGCATCAATCATGCCGACGTAATCAAGAATGTGCTCAAGCTGTCTGCCATATTTGGCGGCCTCGTCGTCTGTAAGTTTCAGACGCGCGAGCGTGGCGACGCGATGGATATCAATGTGATGTTGCGACATGGCGCGTCAATTGAGAAGCGCGCGGCGCGATGTCAAGCTGCGTCGAAGTTTGACGATACGCCAAGCCCTCAATGCTTGCTCTGCCAGAGCTGGTAAATCCAAGCGGCGGCTCCGGCCAGAAGAACGGCCGAGACGAGGAACTGGGCAAACCCGAGCCAGAGTTGCTGGCGGCGTTTGAGTGCCTGGGCATGGGTGAGGCGTGCAGCGCTGGCACTGGCTTTCCCATGGCGCATGGAGTCTGGTGGGGGCATGGTGTGGCTTGATCTCCGCCGCTGTTCTTCAAATTCCCTAGGCGCGGCTGCGATGGCGACCTCCAGCCGGTGGACTTGCCTCTTCAGATCGCTTGCGCTCAGGATGGGAGTTTCCTTGGCCAACGATTTGGCGCTGCGGTCATTGGTTCTGCGGATGCGTTTGTTGCCAGCCATGGTGTTATTAGTGGATGAATTTAGGAACGATCAATGCGGCGAGATAAATGAGTGCGATGGGCAGCGTGAATGCGAACCCGAAGAACATCCATGACTTGAAGTCGGTAGGGAAGGCGGGACGGGCTTCGGCTTCCAAGGCGGCGGCTTCTCCCGGAATGACATTGGCGAGACGACGGGATGTTTTGCCATAAACATCTTCCGAATCTTCGATGGCTCCGATGGCGTGTTCGAGTTCGGCATCAAGATTGGCGCGCTGCCAAGATTCGGGTCGGACGGATTGGAGAACTTCCAGATGGCGCTGGTAGAGATCGCGGGCGGTGGTGATTTCCTCGATGGCTTTCTGGCTGTTGTAAAGTTCGCGTTCGAGACGGACGAGCGAGCGGGAAAGTTTTTCTGTCATCTCGCGTCGGCCGGTGGAGAAGCGTTCTTCCTTGCGGCGTTGGGATTCGAGTTCGCTGGTCTCGCGCTCGGTGCGCTCGAGTTCTTGGCGGAGCTTGAGAAGCTCTTCCTGTTTGCGTTTGAGCGAGCCGTAGGATTCGTCATCGGTGTCGGCAGAGCTGGCGAAACCTGCGTTCGAGTGGCTTTGGCGGTAGCCGTTGGACTCCTCGAATTTGAGGATCGGCTCATCCTGCATGTGGAGAGAAGCAGTGGTGGAGCGAGACATAGCGAGAGGGATTTAGTTTTTATCCGCCTCTATTAATATTACAGATAACCTAAATATGCCAGCTTTTTTGTTTGTTTTTTTGCAAAATAATAAGGCAGACCACCTGCCAGCAGGGTCAGCAGGACTAA
>JAYVQB010000550.1:0-13163 GCA_043757085.1 Verrucomicrobiota bacterium | reverse complement strand
TTTTCATCGCGAGCTTGTTCGTGCTGGGCGGTGATTTTTGGGACAAGTTGCACGCTTTGTTTGTTCGCGACGCACGCGTGCAGAAGACTGACGAGAGTTCTGCGACTGAATCGTCGAATGAGATTCCTCCGGCGGTGTGAGGCAAGAAACGTTGCTTCACTCTCCGCGCGGGGGCAACTGCAAGGGCGGATGCTTCGCGCGGGAGCGCAGCGCATTGACGGCACGAAGCACACCAGGAAGTCGGATGAGGCGCAGCTCCAGTGCGCGTTTGCCGGGAAAGTTCAGCATCATGATGCCGATGATCATGGTGAGCAGCCCTTGACCGGGCAGAAACAGCATCGCGATCCCTGCCAGCACCAGCAGCACGCCGATGATGTTTTTTAAAATCAATCCGGTCCATCGGATCACTGGATGCCGGCCTTCGAGCGTGCGCCCCTCATCGCGGTTCGGCATGAAGTAGTCTTCGCCCATGCGCACGCAGAGAAAGGGGATCAGCAGCAGTGACCCTACGAAAGTGACTGCCGAAAAAACGCCGAACCAGACGAGCATTTCTTTGTGATTGGTGATGTAATCATGCACGCTGCATGATGGCGAGTATGGTGTGGCGGGCAAGCTCAGATGCCGCGCCTTACGTGAGAATGTCCTTCACGATTTTCCCATGCACATCCGTGAGCCGGTAGTCGCGGCCTTGGAAGCGGAAGGTCAGCCGCGTATGGTCGAAGCCGAGCAGATGCATGATGGTGGCTTGCAAGTCATGCACGTGAACTTTGTCCTGCACGACGGAGAATCCCAGTTCGTCAGTCTCGCCATAAGTCATGCCTTGCTTGATGCCGCCGCCGAAGACGAAGAGGCTGAAAGGGTGTCACGTCTCCACATGCAACAAATGCTTGGGGTAAATCTTGGCAATCAAACAAAAATTATGTGGCAAGGGCAAATAGTGCGCTGTTTCAAAGGTGGAGCATGGGATGATAACTACGTCCACAGACGGGCAATTGTTGCAGGGCGACAGCACGCTGCCGGAGGCCTAGTAGTCGCGTTCCAGCAGATAGTCTGCCAGTTGGCGCAAGCGCACGCCGCGCGCGCCGAACATATCCAGCGCCCGGTGCGAAAGTTCGGTGAGCCGATGAGCCTCATCGCGCGAGGCTTCGAGACCGAGTAGGGCAGGGTAGGTGGACTTATCTGAGGCGATATCCTTGCCCGCGCTCTTGCCAAGTTTTTCGCTGGTCTGCGTGACATCGAGGATGTCATCAATGATCTGGAATGCGAGACCCGTAGCCATGCCGAACTCGTGCAGCGCTTTCAATTCCTCCGCGCTCGCATCCGCGCACATGCCGCCGAGCTTTACGGAACTGGTCAGCATCGCCGCCGTTTTGTTTTCATGAATAAAGCGCAAGTCATCGAGCTGGAGCTTCTGACCTTCGCCTTCGAGATCGGCCACCTGACCGCCGACGAGATGCAGGCTCCCTGCCGTGCGCGCCAGTTCCAGCACCATGTCGCCCGCAGAATAGCGCACCGTGCTTTGCGATTTCGCTACCAGTTCAAACGAGAGTGCCTGAAGCGCGTCGCCTGCGAGCAAGGCCATCGCCTCGCCATAGACTTTATGACAAGTGGGCACACCGCGCCGCAAATCGTCGTCATCCATGCACGGCAAGTCATCGTGAATCAGCGAATAAGTGTGGAGACATTCCACCGCGCAGGCTGCGAACAACGCGCTCTCCACCGATCCGCCGCAAGCCTCCGCCGCAGCGAGACAGAGGATGGGGCGCAATCTTTTTCCGCCCGCAAAGATGCTGTGCCGCATCGCCTTATGAACCGTGATCGGTTTCGTTTCCGCCGATGGAATCATGCGGTCAAGCGCGCAATCCACCAACTGGATGCGTTCGGCGAGGTGGGATTTGAGATCGCTCGCGAAATCTACGATGGATCCACCCGAGCCAGGGCGCGGCTTCGTTCCCCCATTGGCCGTTTTCATCGGCACGAAAACGACATCGTCCTCTTTCATTCTTTAATCAAGTCATCGAAGCTATATTCCGGCTCATCCGAACCATAGGCGGTGGCAAAATGTGCATCACCAGCACGAAGCCACTCCTCACGCTCATCATCGGTGAACACCATGACGCTGACGGGCGTGCCCTGTGGCACATCAATCGCGCGCTCGAGCTTCAAGGTATCGCCTTTGCAGATGGCTTGGAGTTTGAAGGTCATAATAAGAGTTTAGCACAAGTCCGCCCATTGCCAATCTTACAAGCACTCCGCAATCTGCACCGCGTTCAGCGCTGCGCCTTTGAGGAGTTGGTCGCCGGCGATCCAGAAGGCGAGGCCGTTGTCCATCGCGCAATCTTTGCGGATGCGACCCACGGCGCAGTTGTCCTTGCCCGCGACATCGAGGGCGAGCGGATATTGCTTCATAGTGGGATCGTCCACGAGTTCGATGCCGGGAGCCTTGCGCAACACTTCGCGCGCGGCTTCCGGTGTGACGGGCTTTTCAAACTCGGCGCTGACCGCGATGCTGTGCGCCCGGAAGACGGGCACGCGGACGCAGGTCACGCTGGCGCGGAACTTGGGGTGATGCATGATCTTGCGGCCTTCGTTCTCCATCTTCATTTCTTCCTTCGTGTAACCGGAGTCCATGAATGAGTCCACCTGTGGCAGTGCGTTGAAGGCAATCTGATGCGGATAGACGCTGACGTGTTCCTTGCCGAGCCGCACGTCGTCCCATTTGCGTTCGGACTTGGCCCACTCGCGGGTTTGCTTTTCCAGTTCTTCGATCGCCTGCGCCCCGGTGCCGCTGACGGCCTGATAGCTGCTGGCAAAAATGCGCGTGACACCGAACGCCTGATGCAGCGGATAAAGCGCCATCAACGTGATCGCAGTCGTGCAGTTGGGATTCGCGACGATACCTTTTTTGAGATTCTTCAAATCGGAAGCGTTGATCTCCGGCACCACCAGCGGCACGTCGTCGTCCATGCGGAATGCGGAGGAATTGTCCACCACAATCGCGCCCGCCTTCACCGCGTGGGGCGCGAACTCCTTCGAGATACCGCCGCCCGCGCTGAACAGCGCAATGTCCACGCCGATAAATGAATCCGGTGTCAGTTCTTTCACGATCACGTCCTTGCCCTTGAACTTCATCTTCTTTCCCGCGCTGCGGGCGCTGGCGAGTAGGGTCAGTTCACCGACGGGAAAGTTCCGCTGCTCGAGGCAGCGGATCATTTCCACGCCGACGGCACCGGTGGCACCGGCAATGGCAACGTGCTTGAGTTTGCTCATGTTCGTATTTGGTTTTTGAGGGCGGGAAGATTAAGCTCGCAGCAAGCAAATGCAACTTTCGCTTGGCGCTGGATAGTGTTCACGCATCCAGCATTGCCATTCCTCATTTCATTACTACTTTCACGATTATGAAGACGATCACCGTCAATCAGAAAAAATCAGGCAGTGTGCGTTCCGCGCCAAATCAAAAGAACGTCAGCCGCAAACTGTCGAAGCCGTCGTTGCATGATCGTTTGCAAAAATATCAAGTCGCCGGAGCGATGGGCCTAGAGGATTTGGCATCCAACCCCAAACATCTCGCTGGTTATGGCCGATCCTGACCCTTGACTCCGATTTCATAAGTGTATCGCCGTCACGGCAGACAGTTGATCCCCGTCATTTCACCTGCATGAACCTCACCCATCCGCGCATCGAAGTCACCATCGGCACGCAGATGCTGGCGTTGTGGGACGGGCATCGTCTGGAGAAACAATGGCCGTGCAGCACGTCGAAGTTCGGCATCGGTTTTGCAGAAGGATCAAATCGCACGCCGCTTGGCGCATTCCGCGTCGCGGTGAAGTTTGGCGAGGGCATGAGCCAGCGCACCGTATTCAAGGCGCGAGTGCCGGTCGGCGAATGGAGTCCCGATCACGTGACGGACGAAGACCTTATCGTCTCGCGCATTCTCTGGCTGGAGGGCTGCGAGCTGCGCAATGCGAACACGAAATCGCGCTACATTTATATTCACGGCACGAACGAGGAACATAAGGTGGGTCAGGTGGGCAGCCATGGCTGCGTGCGAATGCGGAATGCGGATGTGGCGGAGCTTTTTGATCTGGTGGACTGCGGCACACCCGTCTGGATCGCCGAATAGCAGATTGTTAAGCTTTCTTAAATCTTTGTTGGCAAGCTCCTTGCTTGGTGGTATTGGAAGCAACGCGTTTCGCATGGCAAACACCGCCGTGATGCGCGCAGTCAAAACAACTCAAACCCATATTATCCATCATCTATGAAGTCCATTCTTGCCCTCTCACTTGCCGTAGCGGCTCTCACGCTCGCCTCCTGCGCTTCCAAGCAAAGCACCAGCACCCCTCCTCCGATTGACATGGGTCATCACAGCGGCAAATAATCAATTTGCTCAATGATTCAGGTGCGCCGTGGTGACATGGCGCGCCTTTTTTATTGAACAAAGTGGCTTATCTGTAGTTCAATAACACGTCATCTAAAAAAAATAACCAACCCAACAATATGAAAAAAATTCTTACCCTCACTTTTACCACCACCGCACTTTTCCTTTCTTCATGCGCCCACACTGACTCTTGCTGCGCTGAGAAAAAGGGTGATGCCTGCTGTGCCCCCGACAAAAAAGCCAAGGCTGGCGAATGCAAAGAATGCGAAGCAGGCACCAAGCCCGGCACCGCCACCGCTAAGAAAGACAGCCATCAGCATTAAAAGCCGACTGTTCGGCAAAGGCACGCACTATGATCTCTGGGCGCGACCACTGGTCGCGGCTTAGAGCATTTTAAGAAATGTCGCGGCCGGTTTTTCTCAGTGTTGTGGGCTGCCAGCCCACGTGTGCAATTTCCCGAGGGCAAGCTGCCCCCGACACTTTAGGCCACACTATTTCTTAAAATGCTCTAATTCCGACCAAGCGCGGCAGTTAGTTCACGGCTTCGCCTCTGGCTGCGGCTCGTCTTTGCCAAGGCCGACCCACTTGAGTGGTTTCTTCATGGTGTTGCCGATCTTCTGCATCATACCGGGCTTTTTCTGTTCGACGATAATGGCACCGGGTTTGCTATGGGGCGGAGTCACTACTTTTGTCAGGGGTTTCCACGCGCCTGTTTGCGCGCTGAACTCCATCTCGGTGGCTGGTGTCGTGGCGACTTGATTCTTTGTGCCGCCGCAGGCGGTAATTAGGGTAACGGCGCAGAGGAGACAGGTGGCGGGAAAAATCTTCTTCATCATGCCGACGATCCTAGCGAGACTTTAGCGAAGCACAAGCCATCATCGCGTGGCGGGAGCAACGAGTTCTCGCATGGCCTTGCCAATGTCTTCGGCTGCCATCATGACGACCATATTGTGATCGCAGTCCATCACCTCAGTGAAGCGGGTTGTTTGGGGGAATTTCCCGGCCAGCGCGCGCCCCATGCTGGTGGGGATCGCCTCATCATTGCTGCCGTGAAAAATGCGCGCGGCAAATACGCCCGCAGACAGAGCTTGCAGCCGCGCGATGTTGTCGAAGCGATGACGGTTTAGATAACAAAGTGGCCAGCCGACGGTGCGCCGAGCCATGTCGGTCATCGTCGTGAATGGCGCGCATAAAACCGCGCGCTTGAGTTGCAGCCGCTCAGAAGCGATGAGTGCCGCCGCGCAGCCCAGCGAATGACCGAAGACTCCGCACTTGGCGCGCAAATCCTCGTCGCTCAAGTGCAGTTCGGTTTGCAACTGCTGCGTAAGTTTGACGATGCTTTCCTCGATGTGCGTCGGATTCGGGCTGCCTTCGCACAAGCCGTAGCCGGGATAGTCCACGAATAAAAATCCGAAGCGCTCATCCCAGCCTTGGGCTTCGCCAGAGTAATCCAGAGCCAGCGAGCCGTTGCCGCCGAATACAAGCCAGAGAAACTCCGGTGGCTGCGTCGGATTCTTTCTCGATGGCAGGTAAAATGCCACCTGACGGCCTTGCGAGGTCCGCACTTCAATTTGTCGCGCACCGCGCTGCTGGATGTCCAACAGCGCAGCCTTACCGTAAGGGCGCAGATAATAGATCAGGCGGGATTGGTAGAGCAAGAGGAAGACCACGGCGGTGAGCGCAGCCCACAGCAGACTGCGGGCAAAGAGACGGAGAATTTTCATGTTGGGCAGGGTAGCAATTAGACCGCTTTATTAAAGTCTGTAATCACAAGTTTAGCAGCTTCATTCCAGATATTGTGGACGCGACAGAGCGCGTCCCTACCCTTGTGTAATGAACGTAGGCGATGCGTCTCGCTTCGCGTGGATTTTCTGATCTGCGAAGCGGGACGCATCGCCTACTTTGCGGGCATCTTGTCCTCGTTTGTAGGACTGCAAGGGCGAGACGCCCTTGCTACGGGGTGAGAGCGGGATGTTGCAGCGGCTTTGACGCGGCGGGCGTATTGCCATAGAGTTTAACTGCGTGAATATCCGGCGTCATTTTTGCCTGTCTCTCCTAGGGGCTTTGCTTCCTGGTTCTTATCTCCAGGGTGGCGAAACCACGATCGAGGAATTGCTTTCTGTTCAGCAGCGGGTGCAATCCGTGCTCAAGCGCGCGGAGATGGCGATCGTGGCCATTGAGTGCGGGGGCGCGACGGCGAGCGGGGTGATTGTGAGTCCGGCGGGGCTGGTGCTGACGGCGGGGCATGTTACTGGAATGCCGAACAAGAAGATAAAAATCACACTGCATAACGGGAAGACGGTGGAGGCGAAATCGCTGGGGCTGGATAACTCCACCGACGCGGCGATGGTGCAGCTTCCGGCACCGGCGAAGGCGTGGCCTTATGCGCCAGTCAGCAGGGAGACGCGCCAATTAAAAACCGGCGAGTGGTGTTTCGCGCTTGGTCATCCGGGCGGGCTGGATGCGGCGCGCGGGCCGGTGTTGCGGGTGGGCAAGCTGGTTAAAACTTCCTCCAATATGTTGCAGAGCGATTGCGTGCTGATGGGTGGTGACTCGGGCGGCGGGCTGTTCAATCTCGCGGGTGAACTCATCGGCATCAACAGCCAGATCTGGCGCGGGCGGGATCAGAATTTGCATGTGGGGATGGCGCCTTTTCTCCGCTCGTGGGATGCGATGAAGAAGGGCGAGACGGTGAACATTTGGGAGCAAGGAAACGGCGCATGGATCGGATTGAGCACGCAGGGATCGGATGAAGGTTTGCTGGTGCAAGCGGTCGCGCCGGAGTCGCCGGCGATGAAGGCGGGGCTGAAATCTGGCGATGTGATCTTGCATCTCGACAATCAAAAACTTGGCACGCCCTCGGAGTTCTCTGAGGCCATTCGCAGTCGCACGGTGGGCGAGGTGGTGACGTTGGCGATCAAGATGGCCACGGGCAGCCGCACGATGGAAGTGAAGCTGGGCAAACGTCCCGCCGAATAATATGACGCTGCGCATTTTCATTTTCGCATTTCTATTGGCCGCAGGGTTTTCTCTACGCGCGGAAAACGTGCTGCCGGACGAGCAGCGCACGAATGGTGCGGAGACGTTGAAGGCGGCGGCTTTGGCGCGAAGCCGCGCTTCAGCTTGCACGGTGGTGATCGGCGAGAAACGGGACACTGGCCCGCAGTTGGGCGTGGCGATTTCCGAGGATGGTTATGTTCTGACTAAGGTGGATGAAGCGGGAGAGATCAAGACTTGGCGCACCTGGTTTTCCGATGGATCGCAGGCGGAGGCCCGGGTGGTGAAGCGCGATGAGAAGCTGGGCGTGGCCTTGCTCAAAGTGGAGCGCAAGGGGCTGACGGCGGTGTCTTGGGGCGATTCGCAAGCGCTGGGCATGGGGCAATGGCTTTGCTGCCCGGCGAGTCACGCGATCGAACTTCGCATGGGTGTGCTGAGCGCAAAGCGGCGGGCCATTCCCGATTCGGGCGCGGTGATGGGACTCCGGTTTGGTCCGTCTGAAAAAGGTGATGAAGGCGTCATCATCGAGGAGGTGGCGCCGGAAGGTCCTGCCCAGAAGGGCGGACTGCGCGCGGATGATTTGTTGATTGAGTTCAATGGCAAGCTGGTAAACTCGCCCGCCGATGTCAGGCGCAGCATCATCAAGTGCCATGTGGGCGATGTCGTGAAACTGCGCTACAAACGCGATGGCAAGCCGGGCGAATGCGAGGTGCGGCTGGCGAGCAAGAAACAGGTGATGCAGAACTGGGGCGGGGGAGATTTCGGAAACCACGGCACATCATTGCGCACGGATAATTTTGCGGAAGTCCTCCAGCACGACAT
The DNA here is from genome assembly GCA_043757085.1 of Verrucomicrobiota bacterium. Classification (GTDB taxonomy): domain Bacteria; phylum Verrucomicrobiota; class Verrucomicrobiia; order Verrucomicrobiales; family Verrucomicrobiaceae; genus VFKE01. The sequence goes on along the minus strand of JAYVQB010000550.1, from coordinate 4,966 downwards.
CCCTCTCGGCCCCGAGGATATGGGCGGCGCATTGTTCGACCTCAAAGGCAACGCCATGGGCCTGAACATTGCCCGTGTTGACCGGGTGACGAACTACGCGTTGCCGGTCGAGGTTTTTCTCCCTACGATCACCAAGTGGATGGAGGAAGACCGGATTAAACATCCTAAATCCTAAGTCTCGCATAAAAAGTTGACTTGGACTCAAGACTTCCGACTCTGGATGACTCATGCGTTACTCCCCACCGCCTTCAGTTTTTTTTATCGACAACCGCAAACGTCTCGTCAAACAAATCAAGCCACAGTCAGCGGTAATAGTTCACGCTAATGACATCTATCCGACCAATGCCGACGGAGTGATGCCCTTTGTGCAGAACAGCGATCTCTATTTTCTCAGCGCCGTTGATCAGGAGGAGACCGTTCTCATCCTCTTTCCCGACGCGCCCGATGTGAAGATGCGCGAGATGCTCTTCATCAGGGAGACAACAGAAATGATTTCCATCTGGGAGGGTGAGAAGCTGACCAAACAGGAAGCCGCCGACCGCAGCGGCATCCCGCTGCATTCCGTTCACTGGCTCAGCGAGTTTGAGAAGCTGCTCCGCACAGTGATGTTCCAGTCACGCAGGGCTTACCTCAACACTAACGAACACGCCCGCGCCACCGCAGATGTGGAGTCGCGCGACTTCCGGTTCGTCCGCAAATGTCAGGAGGAATTTCCCCTCCATCGTCTGGAGCGACTCGCTCCGCACATGCATGACCTGCGCGTCATCAAATCCAAAACGGAAGTGGATCTTATCAAGGAAGCCATCCGCATTACCAACGACGGTTTCCATCGCGTGGCGAGATTTGTGAAGCCCGGCGTGATGGAATACGAAATCGAGGCCGAGATGATCCACGAATTCACCCGGCAGGGATCTCAGGGCTTCGCCTTTCCGCCCATCATCGCCAGCGGCAAGAACGCCTGCTGCCTGCACTACGTCACCAATCACGTGGCCTGCAAGGACGGCGACATGGTGCTGTGCGACTTCGGCGCGCGTCAGACGAACTACAACGCCGACCTCACCCGCACCATTCCCATCAACGGACGCTACACCAAGCGCCAGCGCGCTGTTTATAATGCCGTTCTGCATGTCACCCGCGCCGCCACCGACCTGCTCAAACCCGGAGTCATCCTTAAGGAATACCAGGAGCAGGTCAGCAAAATCATGGAGGAGCAGTTGATCGAACTCAAACTGATCAAAGCCTCCGAGGTGAAGAAACAAGACCCGGACAAGCCGCTCTATAAAAAATACTTCATGCACGGTGTCAGCCATCACCTCGGTCTCGATGTTCATGACGTGGGCGACCTCTGGCGGCCCATCGAACCCGGCATGGTTTTCACGGTCGAACCTGGCATCTACATCCGGGAGGAAAATCTCGGTATCAGACTGGAGAACGACGTTCTCATCACCAAGAAAGGCGCGATCGATCTCATGAAAGACGTGCCGATCGAAGCCGAGGAGATCGAGGACTTGATGGCGCAGGCGAAGGCGTGACGTTTTAGTTTCTCTGGCAAGATCCAGTGCTTGCTGACAAAAAGTCACGCGAGATTCGTATTCATTCTCGACATCACCATTGCCATGCCCGAAGCCAAGCACACCAACGCCCTGATTCACGAGAAATCGCCCTACTTGCTGCAACATGCGCATAATCCGGTGGACTGGATGCCGTGGGGCGAGGCGGCTTTCAAAAAAGCGCGTGATGAGAACAAGCCCATCTTTTTATCTGTGGGCTATTCCACGTGTCATTGGTGTCATGTGATGGAGCGCGAGTCGTTCGAGAACGAAGACTTGGCGAAGGTGCTGAATAAACATTTTGTCAGCATCAAGGTGGATCGCGAGGAACGGCCTGATGTCGATCTCACTTACATGACTTATGTGCAGGCCTCGTCTGGTCACGGTGGCTGGCCAATGAATGTGTTTCTTACTCCGGAGCTTCAGCCATTTTTTGGCGGCACTTATTTTCCGCCTGCAGACAAGGGCGGGCGCATGGGATTCAAATCGTTGCTGCTGGAGATCGTGAAGGTCTGGGGGAATGATGCAGGCAGCATTCGCGAGCGCAGCGCGGAAGGAATGCGGCGCTTGCAGGCGCACATCAACGATGAGCAGCAGCATGCAGACGCGGAGATCAATGTCGTTTTAAAGAAAGCCTACGACGACAGCTCCAGCGCTTTTGATTTCCATGAAGCGGGCTTCGGCGGCGCGCCAAAGTTTCCGCGCCCGGTCACGCTGGTCATGCTGTGGCGCTTGAAAAAATATCTCGCGGGCAAAGAAGCGCATGACTCGGAATGGTGCGGTGAGATGGCGACCAAGACGCTGACCGCGATGGCTTATGGAGGGATGCGCGATCACATCGGCGGCGGGTTCCATCGCTACTCAGTGGATGCTTATTGGCACATTCCGCATTACGAGAAAATGCTCTACGATCAGGCGCAACTTATCATGGCCTATGTCGAAGGTTATCAGAACACGGGCATCGAATTCTATGCCGGAATCGCGCGGGAGATCATCGCTTATTGCCAGCGCGATCTGCGTCACGCCCAGGGCGCATTCTTTTCTGCCGAAGATGCCGACAGTTTCACCGATGACTCTCGGACGAAGAAAGGCGAGGGCGCATTCTATGTCTGGACTGCGCAGGAAATCGACGATCTGCTTGGCAAGAACGAAGGCAGCATTTTCCGTTACGCCACTGGTGCGCGACGCGATGGCAACGCGCGGCCCGAGAGCGATCCGCATGGCGAACTGAAAGGGCTGAATACATTGTTCCGCGCATTCTCACCGAAGAAGACGGCAGAGTATTTCAAGAGCGACGAAAGCAAGGTCGATGACATCCTGACGCGCGGTCGCAAGATATTGTTTGAAGCGCGATTGAAACGCCCGCGCCCGCATCTGGATGACAAGATCATCACCGCATGGAACGGCCTGATGATCTCCGCGCTCGCCAAAGCAGCCAATGCGCTCGGCAATGAAGATTACTTGAAGATGGCCACTAAAGCTGCGCAGTTCATCTTTGAAAAGTTATCCAGCAACGGCAAAGAACTGCGACGCAACTGGCGCGACGGAGCAGCAGGAGCACCTGCATTCGCGCCGGATTACTCGATGCTTATTCAGGGTTTGCTGGATTTGTATGAGGCGGGTTTCGATGTCCGCTGGTTGCGCTGGGCGATGGAATTGCAGAAGGAGTTTGATGAAAAATACTGGGATGTGAAGCAGGGCGGCTACTTCACCACGGGCGCGGGCATTCCCAATTCCATCCTGCAAGTAAAGGAAGATCACGACAGCGCGGAGCCTTCTCCGAATTCAGTGGGCGCGCTGAACCTGCTGCGCTTGAGCGCGATGCTTGGGCGTGATGACCTGAAAGAGCAAGCCGCGAAACTGTTGCGGCTCTTCGGCAACAGCTTGCAGAAATCTCCCTTCAGTGTGCCGATCATGGTAACAGCGTTGGATTTCATGCATCACGGCAACACGGAAATTGTGTTGGCTGGAAATTGCGAGGACACAGGCTTCAAGGCGTTGGCGCATGAAGTGCATAAACGATTCCTGCCTCACGCCGTCATGCTTCATGCGGATGGTGGCGAGGGTCAGAAATTCCTCGCGGAAAAGAATGCGGCGATGTCCAGCATGAAGCCTGTGGACGGGAAGGCAGCAGCTTATGTGTGTCGCAAACAAGTTTGCCAAGCTCCGGTAACAACAGCGGCGGAACTTGTGCGTCTGCTGGAGACAAAATAGGTGATGCGCCTCGCTTCACCTCATCTGCGAACTGCGAGGCGAGACGCATCGCTTACATTATGAACGCCATCATATTTGATTTCGACGGCCTGATCATGGACACCGAGACTGCGACCTATGAGGCGTGGCGAGAGATTTATGCTCAGCACGGGCACCCGTTGGAATTGGAAACTTGGGCGCAATGTGTCGGCAGTGATTTCAGCACAGATTATGACCCGATGACGGAGCTTGAGAAGTTATTGGATCGCCAGCTTGATTGGGAGCCAATTCATAAAATGCGGCGTGAGCGCGTGATGAAAATTCTCACTGAATACGATGCGCTGCCAGGAGTGCGGAACCGATTAGAAGAAGCCCGCAGTCTGGGGCTATCATGTGCCGTGGCGAGCAGTTCTCCGCGCTGGTGGGTGGAGCACTGGCTGGGGCATCTCGATCTGATAGATGCTTTTCAAAACATCACCTGCCTCGAAGACACGGGCAAAGTGAAGCCGCACCCCAGCCTGTTTCAACACGCGGCCAGCAAAGTCGGTGCCGCGCCGGATCGAGTTGTCGTGCTGGAGGATTCCCTCAATGGCCTTCGCGCGGCGAACACTGCGGAGATGCGCTGCATTGTCGTGCCGTGTCCTATTACCAAACATCTGGAATTCGACGGCGCGTGGAAAAAGTTCCGTTCGCTAGATGAGTTTACGGTGAACGGATTATTCTGAGATTACCGCACGAGCAAATGATTGAATCTGCAATGACGACAGCACGCCGAGCAGGACGACTTTGATGACCTCGGTGACGATATAAGTCTGATGATGCCAAGTCGCGGGCGGTTCGAGGCCCCGCATAAAATCAAGCGCGCGCGCATCCAGTGTGGGGAAAAGTCCCCAAGTTTGAAACGCAAGGATGGCCGTGATGGCGGCGAGCAAGAAGAGGCTGCCGCGAGTGCGAACGATGCGCAGCCGGAATATGATCAGCCAAGAGAAGGCGGCGCAGATCCACTCCACGCGATTGAGTGCATGGAAGACGACACGCCCCAAGTTTAGTGCCTGGGCTTTGGTCAGGACTTGGAATTTGATGGGTGCTTCCAGAAAGCTGATGGCACAGACAAAGCCAAGCCAGAGCAGGGTGATGATAAAGGCGTAGAGAGCGAGGCGGCGCATGATGTGAAAATATTCAATGCTCAAGCGCCAAAATTCAAAGAGGATTCGATTTTTCGT
>JAYVQB010000549.1:0-3343 GCA_043757085.1 Verrucomicrobiota bacterium | reverse complement strand
CACCGAATTTTTTGGCAAATTCGACACTGCGGCTTTGCATCACTTTGCTGCCGCTGCTGGCCATTTCCAGCATTTCGTCATAACTGATGACATCTATTTTTTGCGCGGTCTTCACCACGCGGGGATCGCAAGTGTAAACGCCGTCCACATCAGTGAAGATTTGGCAGAGGTCGGCCTTGAGGGCACCGGCCATGGCAATGGCGGTGAGGTCGGAGCCGCCGCGCCCGAGCGTGGTGATGAGGCCATCGCGTGTTTGTCCTTGGAACCCAGCGAGGATGACGATGTTTCCTTCATCGAGCATTTCATGGACTTCGGTAGGCGTGATGTTCGCGATGCGAGCCTTCGTGTGAACGCCGTCGGTTTGGATACCAGCCTGAGCACCGGTGAGGGAGACGGCTTTGCCGCCGAGGGAATTAATGGCCATCGCGGTGAGGGCGATGGTCTGTTGCTCGCCAGTGGAAAGCAGGACATCCAACTCGCGCTCGGTCGGGCTTTCTGAAACTTCACGCGCGAGCTTGAGCAGGCCATCGGTGACGCCAGACATGGCGGAAACGACGGCGACGACTTGATGGCCCGCCCGCTGGGTTTCGATAACCCGGCGGGCGACATTGCGGATGCGCTCGGTGTTGCCAACCGAGGTGCCACCATATTTCTGAACGATTAATGCCATGCGTGAAGTGCGAGCGGAAAAGAGCGCGGAGGATGCCACGCTTTACCGAGGGTGCAAGCGGCAGGTGTGTGCGGCAGGAATTTAAGCAACCCGTATATCTTGGCTATATTAAATTAATACGTCGAGATAAAAGTAGCCATATTGGTTATTTATTATAAATTCCATAATACTTTCCTCTCTTAGAAATAGTCCTCCCCATGCAACCAACATTGCCAAATCAACAAAGAAACTGGTCCCTGTGCAGAATGGTCTGGCTCATGTTTATTGCTGTCCTGGCGAAAAACGCGGCAGCCCAGAACCCCCAGCGCCAAGAGCAGGCGCGATCATTTGCGAATGTTGCCAGCTTGGGAAGTGCGTCGGGAACCTCACAAAAATATCTCAGCTACAACGGCCGTTATGCGCAGGCGCCCGCCTCGGCCCCGATGCCTGTGCATCGTTTGGTGGACGCGGCCAATCATTTGCAAGGCAGGCCCTACGTCTGGGGTGGCGGGCATAAACATCTCAATGATCGGGGCTATGATTGCTCGGGCTCCGTATCTTATGTGCTGCATCAGGCCGGGCTACTTGGGGGGCCGTTACAGTCGCGAGAATTCTTGCGATACGGCGAACAGGGGCCGGGGAAATACATCACGATCTTCATGAAAAATGGCCACGTCTTCATGAGTGTGCTTGGCTTGCGTTTCGATACCAGCGACATGGGCAGTGGCCGGGGCGATGGTCCGCGCTGGCGTCCAACGGCACGCAGTTTCAAGGGCTATTCCATGCGGCATCCGCCGGGATTGTGAAGCGCTGGTGTGCTTGATGTCCAGAGTTACTGCCCGCCCTTTTTCGCAAGTTCCTGGCTCGCGGGCGACAGCTTGGTCAGAGGCAAGGTGAAGGTCTGGCCGTCGTCGCGCTGGATGACGACGTTGTCTCCTTCAATGCGGACAAATTTTGCCTGGATGCTTCTGCCATCAACGCTCGTCCAAGCTTGCATGGGTGCGCCGCCCGCGGCGGGTGCAGGCGCGACGGGTGTAACTGGTGTGGCGGGAGCACCCTTGCTGCCGTCGAGGGAAGCGCCCTCCGCGATCCATGCCTTCACGATTTCGATGCTGGCTTTGGGTGGCTGCGACTGTTTGGCTGGCGGCATGTGGTCGTCGTCATCGGGCGGCAAGACGAATGCCTTGAAGAAACTGCTGCCATCGGGATTGCCGGGTTTGATCAGACCCGTGGCGCCGATTTTCTGCGCGAGACGTTGCGTGTTGTCGAGCACCAGCTTGCCCTTCTCCTTTTTTTCAGCCTCGGAATGGCACTTGTAACAGAACTGCTTGAAGATCGGTGCCACTTGGGTTTTGAAATCCGTGGCAAATGATGAGGCTGCAACGAAACAGGCTGTGGCAGTTATTGTCAGTCGATGGAGCATACAGATAAGAACAGAAAGGTTAAGGCGATATTTCAAAATTTCACCACGAAAAAATTTTAGTCATCAAACTGCGGTTGCGATCATGAATCCCCGGTCGGCGGCAGTATCCCGATAGTCGCCAGCTTGGAATCCGGCATCTTGCAACAGTGCAGCGTATTCGGCGATGGAATAGCATTTACCCTGGGTGGAATGCATGAGGAGCGCGGAATACTCCGCCACAGGGAGCGGCCCCGTTTTGTCCGCATTGATGAAGGCATCATGGATGATGAGCAAGCCACCATCGGGGATGGCCTTGCGGGAAATTCCGAGCAGCTCGCGCACTTCCTTCACGCCCCAGTCATGGAGGACGTTGGAGAAAAGATGGACATCGCAATCCACGGGCAGCGGGTCCTTAAACATGTCGCCGGTAGCCACTTCGACCTGGACGGAGAACCCGCGTTCTTCGATGCACTTGGTCGCGATGCGATCAACCGGGCGTTGCTCGAAAACACAGGCTCGCAGATGAGGATGATGCGCCACGAGCGAGCAGGCATAAATGCCGGAGCCGCCGCCGATGTCGAGCACCTTCCGATGCGCGGAGAGATCAAGCATCCGGGCCATGACCCCGCCGAGATAATTCCCACGACAGTCCATCGCCGCGGTGAATGACTTCGAGAAAGCATCGGTTTCCATGGCCTTGTGCCAGTCGAGTTGCTGTCCGCCTCCGCCCCAGCCTGCGGGCTGGTCGGTCTCCAGAACCTTGATGTAATCCTGCACGACTGGCCTGTCTTTGAGCGAGGCATAATAGGGAGTGAGATTCCACGGCGAACCCGAAGTGAGGTGCTCGCGTGCGGTGTCGGTGGTGTGAAATTTTTCATCGCGCCATTCGATCAAACCCATCGCCGTAAAAAGCGTGAGCATGACATCCATTGGCCGCTCCGCGTAACTATAATGAGCGCAGCATTCTGCTTTGGTGGAAGGATGCGCTTGCAGCCAGTTGAAGAAATCCAGATGAACCGCGCCTGTGGTCAGCAAATCAGCCGCATAGAGTCCGTCGCGGTAGCGGTAGATGCGCAAGGGATCGGTCTGCGGTGCGGAGGTGAGACTTTGCATCCGGTTTATTAGCACTTTCCAGCGGCAGTGGGAAGAGCGAAAGGCGGGATGATTTGAGTTGAAGCCATTGGCAACACCGCCATGCTTCGCGTAATGAGAGCAGCCACTTTGTTCATTGCGCTAGCCAGCCTGTTGCCTGTTACCGGTTCTGCTGCCGAGCCGGTGGTGGCTATTTTCAA
>JAYVQB010000548.1:0-3345 GCA_043757085.1 Verrucomicrobiota bacterium | reverse complement strand
AGATTTTGTCTCGTCCTTGAATGCCGCAACGACCAGCTTATCCACGCCAGCACGTCGCGCGGCGTGCGCGAACATTTCAGGATAGACGCCGTTACCAGAGATCATGCCGACTGGGGTCGGCGTTGAAATGTTGAAAGGTTGAAATGTTGAGTCTTCCATGGTCACTTCTGAGTCGAGCGAGCGAGTTGTGTCTGGCGAAGACGGTTGATCTGGCCGGACAACAGTTTGACCTTTGCACGAAGGATTTCGGCCTCATCTACTGCAATGAATCCGAGGTCAACACAAACAGTCAGGAGGCAAGTGACTTCCATTAATGAGCTGAACGCAAGCTGAGAAAAGTGTGCTTGATCCTTGGCACTCATACGTGCGCTACCCTCGGCAATGTTGCAAGCAATGGAGACGGCAGCACGGTTTAATTGCGACACCAAACCAAACACCTCTGACTTTGGAAACTTCCGTGTCAGTTCATAAACAGCACTAATCAAAGAGCGTGACTCCTGCCACACTCGAAGCTTTTCATGTGCAAACAAATGACATTCCGAATCCAAACTCATAAACAATTCAACACTTAAACATTTCAACCGCGCAGCATAAACTTCTCCGATTGCCCCATAAACGCCACCGGATTCTCCAACGCTACACGCTGGATGCTCTGCTCATTCCAGCCACGTTTGCGCATTTCCAGCATCGTCTTTGGCACGGCGAGCGGATCACTCACGCCCCAGTCGCAGGCGGAGTTCATCCAGATGCGCTCGGCTTTGCGCTGTTCCAGCATATCAATGGCGCGATGCGGACTGCATTTGCTTTCGGGATATAAAGTCATGCCCGCCCAGAAACCGGCATCGAGCACGAGATCAATCGTATGCTCCTCGACGTGGTCAATGATGACGCGCTCCGGTTTGATCTTGGAGTGATTCTTTAACGCATCGAGAATCAGCCGCGTGCCTTTGAGTTTGTCTTCCAAGTGCGGCGTGTGAACGAGAATGAGTTGATCGTAATCAGCGGCAAGTTGGATGTGTTTCTCAAGAATCTTCAGCTCGTTGCGGCTGTTCTTGTTCAGCCCGATCTCGCCAATGCCCAAGACATTCGGCTTGTTGATGAACTCCGGGATGAGCGCGATGACATCGTCGGCCAGCTTGATGTCCTCTGCCTCCTTCGGGTTAATGCAGAGCCATGAGTAATGCTTGATGCCAAACCGCGCCGCGCGTTTCGGTTCGTATTCCGTAATCTGGCGGAAGTAATCATAAAAACCCTGCGCGCTCGCGCGGTCGAATCCGGCCCAGAATGCTGGCTCGCAAATCGCGATACATCCGGCAAGCGCCATCTTTTCGTAGTCATCCGTCGTGCGGCTGACCATGTGACCGTGGGGTTCGATGTATGTCATGGGGAGGAGGGTTGAATTGTTGAAATGTTGAAATGTTTAACCGTTGAGAAGCCGTAACAAAATGGAAGCAGAAGTCCTATCAACATTTAAACACTTCAACATTTCAACCGGGCGCGTGCCACGCACCCGAAGCGCCTTGCATCGTGGCTTGCGGAATCGGTTCCGTGGTGGTGTCGCTCAGGCTGAGCAGGACATTCTTCGCACGGTGCGGCTCGTTTTGGGAGAGTGCGGCAATGGCTTTCTTCAGTGCTTGAACGCGAAAGTCCGTGTCCTGTCCAGCGCGCTGGGCGCGATCAAGAAACGCGGCGACTTCAATGAGCTTGAAGCGCGCATCCATAAAATTGAGGTCAACGAGATTGACGGTCTGGGGCGGAGTCCATGTGGTCATGGCCAGAAGTTACTGCCGCGCGATGCGAGGGAAAGGGCAAAGTTCAGATGTTCGCGCAGTTACGCCGCCAACGACTCCCCGCCCTCTGGCTCCTCCGGCAGGATGTCACGCTCCACGCGCAGATTGTTCACGATATATTCCTGACGGTCGGGCGTGTTCTTGCCCATGTAGAAAGTGAGCAGGTCTTTGATGTTGCGATGCTCCGGCATCAGCACCGGCTCCAGGCGCATCTTCGGGCCGATGAAGTGTTTGAATTCATCGGGGCTGATTTCGCCGAGACCCTTGAAGCGGGTGATCTCGGGATTCTTGCCGCATTTCTGCATGGCCTTGTGCTTCTCTTCGTCGCTATAACAATAAAATGTTTCCTTCTTGTTGCGCACACGGAACAAGGGAGTTGTCAGGATGTGCAGATGTCCGCGACGAATCAGATCGGGGAAGAACTGGAGGAAAAATGTAATCATCAACAGCCGGATGTGCAGCCCGTCCACATCCGCATCGGTGGCGAGAATGATGTGGTTGTAGCGCAACTCCTCCATGTCTTCCTCGATGTTCAAAGCGTGCTGGAGCAGATTGAATTCCTCGTTCTCATAAACAACTTTGCGCGTGAGGCCAAAGCAGTTGAGCGGCTTGCCGCGCAGAGAAAACACAGCCTGGTAGTTCACATCGCGACTCTTGGTAATGCTGCCACTGGCGCTGTCGCCTTCGGTAATAAAGAGCGTGCTGAGTTCGCGCTGCTTATCCTTGGTATCAAAGTGAGTGCGGCAGTCGCGGAGTTTCTTATTGTGAAGCTTCGCGCGTCGTGCGCTCTCGCGGGCGATCTTCTGGATGCCGCTGATTTCCTTCCGTTCCTTTTCGTTGGCGTTAATCTTGTCCAACCAGACTTTCGCCGTGTCAGCGTGCTTGTGGAGATAGTTGTCGAGCTGTTGCGTGATGGTGTTGACGATGTGGGTGCGGAGGTTGCGCCCTTCCGGTTCCATCACATTGCTACCGAGCTTGGTCTTGGTTTGGGATTCAAAGATCGGCTCCTGCACCTTCACACTGACGGCGGCGATGATGCTGCCGCGCACGTCGGCAGGATCGAACTGCTTGTTCCAGAATGCGCGAGCCTCGGCCACAATGCCCTCGCGGAAAGCGGCCAGATGCGTGCCGCCTTGCGTTGTGTTTTGCCCGTTGACGAAGGAATAAATTTCCTCGCCATAACCGCTGGCGTGAGTAAAAGCGATGTCCACATCCTTGCCTTCGATTAGGATAATCGGATAGATCGGCTCCTCGGTAAGTTTCGCCCGGAGCAAGTCCATGAGTCCATTCTTGCTGCGAAATTTCTCGCCGTTCAGCGAGAGCGTGAGTCCGGGATTCAGCCACGAGTAGTAGCGAAGCATCTCACGCACGAAGTCGAGGCGATAGGCGAAATCACTGTCGAAGCTGGTGGAATCGGGATGAAAAATAATGCGGGTTCCGTTTGGCTCACTGGAATCTTGCGGATTCTTCATGTCCTTTTTCACCAGTCCCTGCGAGAAGGCAATCTGGCGCATCTTTCCTTCGCGGAAGGCAGCAATCTCAAAGCGGTCGCTCA